>JASFVM010000117.1:0-7769 GCA_050049835.1 Gammaproteobacteria bacterium | reverse complement strand
TCTGTCCGGCCGCGGTGATGTCACCGATCAGCTCCCGGGTGTCGTCATCGTATATCAGAGTACCCACCGGCACATGAATATAGGGATCTCCGCCGCTTTTGCCGGTCATCTGCCTGCCCTGGCCTTTTTGCCCGGATTCGGCCATGTAGGTTCGAACATGACGAAAATCGGCCAGCGTGTTCAGGTTGTTGTCCCCCACCAGGTAAACACTGCCGCCGTCACCGCCATCGCCGCCGTCAGGGCCGCCCCGGGGAATATATTTTTCGCGACGAAAATGGACCACGCCGTTACCGCCGTCGCCTGCAATGGTCTTGATTGTTACTTCGTCAACGAATCGCATAATTTTTTTTGTTAACAGTGTTAATAAACGCAAAGGCCGCAGAGGCACAAAGATCGCAGAGGCTTTTTGTTTGCGGTTGTAGCCTGGATGCAGCAACGCGGAATCCAGGATTTAATACTGGAAACCATAATTCCACCAGAATTATGTCTCACTTCATACTGGCTACAAATGTCATGTTCTTGTACAACTTATTATATTTCTTTGTGCTCTCTGCGCCTTTGCGCACTCTGCGTTACTTCCAGATCTGTATCTATTTAAATAAAAAAAGCCCCGGCTGGCGGGGCTTTTTCAAACTTGATCAGGAATGTTGCATCAAGCCGCAACTACGCTAACAGTCCTGCGTTTTCTGGGTCCGCGTACTTCAAATTTCACACTGCCTTCGGCAGTTGCGAACAGGGTATGATCGCGACCCATGCCAACATTGTCGCCGGCGTGAAACTTGGTGCCGCGCTGACGTACGAGAATATTGCCCGCCAGTACATTTTCACCGCCAAATTTTTTCACACCCAGGCGCTTGGACTCTGATTCGCGGCCGTTTCGGGTACTACCCGCTGCTTTCTTGTGTGCCATTGTGTATTCTCCTAGCCTTTAATACCGGTGATCTCGATATCAGTATAGTACTGACGATGGCCGGTTTTCTTCTGGTGGTGCTTACGGCGTCTGAACTTCATGATTTCGACCTTTTTCGCACGACCATGCGCCTTGACGGTCGCGGTGACTTTGCCGCCATCGACAAAAGGCGTGCCAATATTGATGTTGTCACCATCAGCGATCATCAAAACCTTTTCGATTTCGACAGATGCGCCTTCTTCAGCGTCCAGTTTTTCAACGCGACACAGATCGCCTTCGGCAACCCTGTATTGCTTCCCACCTGTACTGACTACAGCGTACATGGCGTGTTCTCCAAGTCGTTGATAGAAAAGGCGCGAATTTTAACGGTAATACCCGCTTGTGGCAAGTATCTGCAGCATTATATATTCACTTTATGTATAGCTTGCTTGACCATTACGGCTGGCGACCATAGGATGCGCACTTTGCTGACTAAACACCGCTAATCCGTGTCCGAAATCCTGCTTAGTACCGAAGAAATCAACACCTTATGTCGTGAAGACATGGCCGAGGTAAACCGGGTCATTCGAGAGCGGTTGCAGTCCGATGTGGCCCTGGTAAACCAGCTCGGGCACTATATCATCGATTCCGGTGGCAAACGTTTCCGGCCGTTGCTGGTATTGCTCTCTGCCCGCGCCCATGGCTATCAAGGTACCTTGCATCATCTTCTGGCGGCCATCGTCGAGTTCATCCATACCGCAACCCTGCTGCACGATGATGTTGTGGATGAATCCAGCCTGCGCAGAGGCAAGGAGACAGCCAATGAACTGTTCGGCAATGCTGCCAGCGTGCTGGTGGGTGACTTTCTCTACTCACGGGCGTTTGAAATGATGGTGGATGTCAACAGCATGAAAGTCATGGATATACTGGCAAATACCACCAATGTGATTGCCGAGGGCGAGGTCATGCAGCTGATGAATGTGCATGATGCCGACACCACCGAAGAACGCTACATTAATGTGATTCATTGCAAAACGGCGAAACTGTTCGAGGCTGCCACTCGTCTGGGGGCGGTGCTGGGTAATCGAGACGAGCAGGAGGAAACAGCGATGGCCCGTTATGGCATGCATCTGGGCACTGCATTTCAGCTGATCGACGATGTGCTCGATTACACCTCGAGCAGTGATGATATGGGCAAGAATGTCGGTGATGACCTGGCCGAGGGGAAGCCCACCTTGCCGTTGATCTATGCGATGAGCAAGGGCGCGCCGGAACAGGCGGCATTGATACGCAAGGCTATCGAGCAAGGCGGTTATGAATATATTGTTGAAGTACAGGCCATTATTCAGGCGACCGGTGCGCTGGATTACACCGCTGCGGTTGCCAGAAACCAGGCTGATCTGGCACTGGACGCACTGGACCACCTTGAAGATTCTGACTACAAACAAGCGCTTGTATCACTCGCGCACCTTTCTGTTGATCGCAACAGTTGATAAAACAGGCTAGAATAGAGACTTTCGGAGTGTAGCTCAGCTTGGTAGAGCACTACGTTCGGGACGTAGGGGTCGGAGGTTCAAATCCTCTCACTCCGACCAAACACAACTGCACTCGACAACGACTGGGAATTCTGTGGCCAAGGGCACTTTATATATTATTTCGGCCCCGTCTGGAGCGGGCAAAACCAGTCTTGTGCGTGCGGTTGTTACCGCGCTGCCGGATGTCGTGGTGTCAGTTTCGCATACCACCCGCAACATGCGTGCTGGTGAAGTCGATGGCAGGGATTACCATTTTGTTGATGAGCAGTGCTTCATGGAAATGATCGACAGTGGCGATTTTCTTGAACATGCCAATGTATTCGGCAATCGCTACGGTACATCGCGACAGCAGATTCAGCAGCTGCTGTCGTCGGGCAAGGATGTCATTCTGGAGATTGACTGGCAAGGTGCCAGGCAGGTACGGCAGCTGATGAGTGACTGCAGGAGCATTTACATTCTGCCGCCGTCAATCCAGGCACTGAGAGATCGCCTGCAAGGCAGAGAGCAGGACAGTGATGATGTGATCGAATCACGCATGCGTGAAGCTGTCAGCGAAATGACGCATTATGCTGAATTCGATTATATTGTGATAAATGATGATTTTGACAAGGCCCGTGAGCAGCTGGCCGCAATATTTGTCTGCAACCGAATGCTGCTGGAGCACCAGCAACAAGCGCATGCGGAGCTGCTGGCGGGCTTGTTACAACCGAACACATAGAATTTTTTGAGAACTGGAGATATAAATGGCACGATTAACTGTAGAAGATTGCCTTGATAATGTAGATAACCGTTTCGAGCTGGTACTGATTGCCTCGAAACGTGCACGCCAGCTGTCGATGGGCGCCGAGCCTCTGGTTGAACTGGAAAATGACAAGCCAACGGTGCTTGCACTGCGTGAAATCGCGGAAAACAAGATCAACAAGTCTGTGCTGGAGCAGGAAGTTGTTCCCCAGGAAGATATTGAAGCAATGATTGAAGGGGAATTGCTGCAAAGCCCGATACCAATGGGTGATGATCAGACAGGAATCTGATCCAGTCCCATGCTGTCAAATTGATGTCAGAGCAGGTCGAAAAAGAAGTTGTCAAAGACGATAAGGCTTCAGATCGGTTTCTGATATCAGACCTGTGCGATCTGGTCGCTACCTACATGGACAAGGACCAGGTGAAACAGGTATATGATGCCTACCTGTTCGGCGCGCAGGCGCACGAAGGCCAGATACGGATATCCGGCGAACCCTATATCTATCACCCGCTCGCCGTGGCAAAAATTCTTGCCGAGATGCACATGGATGTCAAAAGTATTGTTGCCAGTATCCTGCATGATGTGCTGGAAGATACTGATGCAACGCGCAAACTGGTCTCCCGTGAATTCGGTGATGACGTCGCCATGCTGGTCGATGGTGTCAGTAAAATGACGCACATCAAGTTCAAGAACAAGATCGAGGAACAGGCGGAGAATACCCAGAAAGTTCTGCTGGCGATGTCGCATGATATACGCGTTATCATGATCAAGCTGGCTGACCGCCTGCACAATATGCGCACCATTGATGCACTACGCCCTGACAAGCGTCGTCGCATCGCCAAGGAAACCCTTGAGATCTACATCCCCATAGCCAATCGCCTGGGGATATATACCATACGCCATGAGCTCGAAGATCTCGTACTCAAGGCCCTGTACCCGATGCGTTACCGGGTGCTGGAGCATGCTGTCAACAAGGCCAGCGGTCACCGCAAGGAAGTCATCCGCAAGATTGACAAGGCGCTGGTCTCAAGGCTGGGCCAGCTGGGAATAAACGCTGAAGTGCAGTCACGTAAAAAGCACCTGTTCAGCTTGTATAACAAGATGAAAGACAAACACCTGCCGTTCAACAAGGTGTTCGATGTGTACGCCATGCGAGTCATCGTTGACAGCGTGGATGATTGCTACCGTGTGCTTGGGGCGGTGCACAATTTATTCAAACCCATCCCGGGGCGTTTCAAGGATTACATTGCCATTCCCAAAAGTAACGGTTACCAGTCATTGCATACGGCCCTGTACGGCCCCCACGGTATTCCAATGGAAGTGCAGATTCGTACCGAGGAGATGGATATTTTTGCGGAAAGTGGAATTGCGGCACACTGGCTTTACAAGTCCCCGGATGACTCAGGCATGATCAGCGCGCATGCACGTGCGCGTGACTGGCTCACCGGCATTCTTGAAATGCAGCAGTCAGCTGGCGATTCACTTGAATTTCTCGAGAACGTCAAGGTGGACCTGTTCCATGACGAGGTTTATGTCTATACACCCGAGGGCGATATCATCAAGTTGCCGCGTAATGCGACGCCGGTCGATTTCGCCTATTCCGTACATACCGACATAGGCAATACCTGTGTTGCCGCCAAACTCGATCACAGTTTCGCGCCACTGAATACGCCGTTATACAGTGGCCAAACCGTTGAGATTATTACTTCACCATCAGCACGGCCCAATCCGGCATGGCTGAGCTATGTTGTCACTTCAAAAGCGCGCAGTAATATCCGCAATTATCTGAAGAATCTGCAGGCTGATGAAGCCATGTCGCAGGGCAGGCGTTTGCTGGATCGCTGCCTGAAGGGTCTGGGTTTGAGGCTCGATGATGTGCCTGAAGAATCGATCAGGCAGGCCCTTGAGGAATATGGCTTTGATACCATCGGTGATCTGCTCGAGGATGTCGGCATGGGTAACCGGCCGGCATCACTGGTTGTGCGGCGCCTGGTACCCGAGCGTATACCACACGGTGATTCAGAAGAAACGCGCGAAATGAAATCACAGGTACCACTGGCTATTCATGGCACTGAAGGCATGGTTGTGTCGTACGGTAAGTGCTGCTTTCCTATTCCTGGTGACCAGATCATCGGTGTTTTAAGCAAGGGCAGGGGCATGGTGATTCACCGTGAGGGCTGTCGGAACATTGATTCCAACAGAACCCAGGCGGACAAGTTCGTCGATGTAAACTGGGCCAGCGATGCCGAAGGTGATTTTTCCTGTGTGGTACGTCTCGACGTGTCGAACAAACCGGGCGTCCTGGCACGCTCTGCCACCGTTATATCTGATGAAGGCGCAAATATTGAAAATGTTGAAGTCGAAGACCGCGACGGACTGAGTAATTCAATCTCATACCAGATAACCGTGCGTAACAGAAACCATCTCGCAAAAATCATCAAACGCCTGCGCAAACTGCCCAATGTGATGTCAATCCAGCGTGTCTAGACGCGTTCGGCAACAGTTAAAAGCGGCACGGTTCGAGTGGCAGGAAAAACCGGAATCGATAACATTCAAATACAATAATTAAGAGTACAACAACAATGGCGCATGAAATTATTTCTACCGATAAAGCACCGCAAGCAATAGGCACCTATTCGCAGGCGGTAAAAACCGGTAACACGGTTTATATGTCCGGGCAGATTCCACTGGTACCTGAAACCATGGAGATGGTGGAGGGTGATATAGAGCTGCAGATCCGAAGAGTGTTCGATAATCTCGCAGCTGTGGCAGAAGCGGCGGGCGGTTCACTGGCTGATGTTGCCAAGCTGAATATTTTTCTGGTGGATCTTGGTCACTTCGCCAGAGTTAACGAAGTTATGGCCGAATATTTTGCCGAGCCATATCCGGCGCGGGCAGCCATCGGGGTTGCTGCGTTACCCAGAGGGGCGGGTGTGGAGATGGATGCGGTGATGGAACTGGGCTAGCTCTTTTTGTCATAACTGTTTTTCGATTTTCAAATCTTTTTTCTCGCAGAGGCGCAGGGCGCGCAGAGATAACACGTGTTAATGTCTGATCTGCATTAACGTCAAATTGTCCTTCGTCTGCGATCCTGGTGTCTCTGCGAGAGCCATTTTCCGGATCAGGTTTTATTGGGTTCGTGGTTGATCGGCCTTGTGAAAAGAACGCAATTCAGGCAACTCTGGCACTCAATGTCAGATCAAGCCCTGACCATTACAATCATGTGCTTAAAACTCGAACGAGCATGATTTGCTAACACGTAAATCAGAATATGCGAAACTAACCGCATATGTCATCCACTGCACCCACACAGACACCTTCAGCTTCTACAGGGCCATTCGAGTTTCAGTCTGTTGAAGTACTCAATGGTGTTGGGCCCGGTGTCGCTGCACGGCTGGAAAAGCTGGGTATATATCACGTTCAGGATTTACTGTTCCATCTGCCGTTGCGTTATGAAGACCGCACCCGCGTGGTAGCCATTGGTTCTTTACAGCATGGCCAGCATGCGGTTATCGAGGGTGTGATCGATCATAGCGAGGTTCGCTATGGCGGCAAGCGGCGCGGCGGGCGTGGCGGACGCACCTTGTTGTGTCACGTGACCGACGGGACCGGCTCGTTGCTGCTGCGATTCTTTTATTTCAACGCAACGCAGCAGGCCAACCTGACCGGGGGTGTACGCGTACGGTGTTATGGTGAAGCTCGTTTAAATAACAATCGTATTGAGATGGTGCATCCGGAATACCGTCGTCTGTTTGAACAGCAGGAAGCAAAGGTCGAGGACACGATGACGCCGGTTTACCCTAAAACAGAGGGTGTTAACCAGGCGTTGCTGAGGCGCCTGATCGACCAGGTGCTGGACAGGCTTGACGGTAAAACCCTTGAAGAACATGTTCCCGATGAGCTGTTGAATAAATACAACTTTCCAAAACTGCAACAGGCCCTGCAATTGTTGCATCACCCATCGCCGGAGACAGCGCTCGAGCTGCTGGAGCAATGCCGGCATCCGGCACAGCAGCGTATGATTTTTGAAGAGTTGCTTGCCCATCAGTTGAGTTTCATGCGGCTGCGACAGCGCATCCAGAAAGAAAAAGCAGTGCCATTGATACCGGGAGCTGCGGCGTTCGATGGCTTCAGGCAACAACTGCCGTTTGATCTGACATCCGCACAGCAGACCGTGATTGATGAAATTCATCATGACCTTGCCGGTGACACACCAATGATGCGCCTGTTGCAAGGTGATGTTGGTTCTGGCAAGACGGTCGTTGCTGCCAGTGCCGTACTTGCTGCAGTAACTTCAGCAAGGCAGGCCGCCGTCATGGCGCCAACGGAAATACTTGCAGAGCAGCTCTATACAAACTTCTGCAACTGGTTTTCTGCCAGGGACTGCGTATTGTTGACCAGCAAAGACAAGGGGCGACTGCGCAGCAGCAAGCTCGAAGCGATCAGGGACGGACAGGTACACGTTATTATCGGCACCCACTCACTGTTTCAGCAAGATGTCGAGTTCTGCAATCTCTCATTAATTATTGTCGATGAGCAACATCGTTTTGGCGTGCATCAACGACTCGCACTCAGGGACAAGGGGCGCTTTAAGGGATGTATC
>JASFVM010000116.1:0-7780 GCA_050049835.1 Gammaproteobacteria bacterium | reverse complement strand
ATCATTTACCGCTTCGACCTGCGGGGATTCTGTCAATATTTTTTCAACACTTACGTAGCCGATTTTAGCGCTACCCGCAGCGATCACATTTGAAGAAGCAAACAACAAAATAATGAATGATGTAACTAACGTTTTCATAAATATTCCTCTTAAAAGAATGAACCAATACTGAATTGGAAAGATCGTAAATCATCGCCCGGCACATCGTTAAGCGCCTTGCCCCAGCTGAACCTCAGCGGGCCGATAGGCGCCAGCCAGACAAACGACAAACCCGCTGACGTCCTCAGCTGGCCGGCATCGAAGCCGTTCGTTCCCAGCGGATTATCATAGGTGGGTGCATTATCCAGAAACACGTTACCGATATCCAAAAACGCGCTCAAACGTACCGAGTTTGGCGGTTTTTCCATAAATGGTATAGGAAATATCACATCAGCACCACCGGTGACACGCAAATTACCACCGATGGGGTCGTTGGAGAGAAGGTCTCTGGGGCCCAGCGAATTGGTATTGTACGCCCTCACGGTCCTCAAGCCACCGGCAAAATAACGTTCAAAAAACGGCAGATCTTCCGTGTCACCATAGCCATTACCGTAAGCAATATCAGAATGCAGCAACAGGGTGAGGTCCTCGGTCATCGCAAAGTAGAACTTGGTGTCGTAACTGAGCTTGTAGTACTCGAGGTCACTGCCTGGAACAGTGATATTTGATGCAACTGTCTGTGCACTACCCCTGGTCGCGAACACAGTGCGGTTGCGGGTGTCATGCGAGAAGCTTGCAGTAAACGAAAAATTATCAAAAGATTTACCGTTCTTCAGAATAAACTCGATAACATCCAGTGAGGGTGATACCCCGATTGATAAATCGATCGCGTTATAACCAATACCCAGCCTGAGCGTATCAACCTCCGAGAGTGGAATGCCGTATGAAAGGCTTACTCCATAGGAATTGGACAGGTAGTTTGCAATCTCTTCTTCAGCCGCATCACGCTTTCTGTACGAAGCACTGATTGTCCTGCTGATACCATCGACAGTTATATAGGGGTCAGTGTGTGAAATACTGTAAACCGTATTCGCACGGTCTGTGTTCACATTTAAAGACAGCGCCTGCCCCGTCCCCATCAGGTTTTCCTGGGTGAGGCCGACATTGAATAACAGGCCCTGTGATTGCGAAAACCCCGCACCTATATTGAAGCTGCCTGATAACCGCTCTGTGACCGTGACATCAATGTCCATCTGGTTGTCGGTTCCGGGTACCGGCCTCGTATTCAGCTCAACCTCCTCTACATATGACAATCGCTGAATACGAATCTTTGATCGTTCGAGTTTGTCACTTGCCAGCACAGAACCTTCCATAAGGCGCATTTCCCGCCTGAGCACAACGTCGCGTGTCTTGAAATTACCAAAAAATGTAATGCGGCGAACATACGCCTTCTTACCCGGATCAAGCGTATAGGTTAGACTGATAGTACGGTCTTCCTCGTTAATCTGGGGCAGAACAGACACCTTGGCAAACGCGTACCCTGTCATGCCGACCCTGTCTTCAATCGCTTTCTGCGATTGTGTCATGAGCTTCCTGGAAAAAGTATCTCCCGGCCGGGTTGAGATGAGCTGTTCAAGCACATTCTTGTTGATGACCATTTCGCCGGTTAGCTGGACATCGCTGACGGTATATTTTTCACCCTCACTGACATTGATAGTGACGTAGATGTCTTTCTTGTCAGGCGTGATTGACACCTGGGTAGAATCAACGTTGAATTTGATATAGCCACGATCAAGATAATAGGATCGTATCGTTTCCAGATCGGCCTGCAATTTGGGCTTGGAATATTCATCGGCCTCCGAAAGGAACGCCCATGCAGATGGAATCCCCAGCTGGATTTCATCGAGCAGGGTTTCATCATCGAAAACGTTGTTGCCGATGATATTGATTTGTTTGATGAGTGATTTGATACCTTCAGATATCTTGATATCAATATTGACCCTGTTTTGATCCAGCTCCTCGACCTCGGCGTTGATCTTCACGTTGTATTTACCCTGACTGAAATACACGCTTTCCAGCTCCTGGGTGAGCTTTTCCAGTAAGGAGCGGTTGAAGATCCTGCCCTTGGCAAGGCCAACACCTTTCATCGCCTCTTCGAGGGTTTCATCGTCGATATCCGAGTTGCCTGAAAACTGGATATCTGTAATCGAGGGGCGCTCCTTTACACGCACGACCAGTACATCACCATCCCTCAACAACTGCACATCTGTAAAGAAACCGGTCTTGTATAATTCCTTTATAGCAAACACAACCTGCTTGTCATCGAGCGGATCACCCTGGATTACCGGCAGGTAATTCAGCAGTGTGCCATCAGGTATTTTCTCCAGGCCCTCAATGCGTATGTCACTGACGATAAAACTCTGCGCTGCTTCTATAATCGGAGTAATGCAGAGTAAAATTATCAGTGAGAATATACGCAGGGAATAACAGCAATTGTGCATTATCGCCTCATTGCAACAATCGCTGAATATCATTGAACAGGGCGATCATCATCAGCAGAGCAAGTATCATCACGCCGATCTGCTGCCCCCTGGCCTCAAATGTTTCAGATACTGGTCCGCCCTTGATTGTTTCGATCAGATAATAAAACAAATGGCCTCCGTCCAGCATTGGAATCGGCAGCAGGTTCAATACTCCCAGACTGACTGAAATAATGGCAAGAAAGCCGATAAAGGTTGTAAAACCTATTGTGGCAGTAACTCCTGCATACTGTGCTATGGTGATCGGACCGGAAATATTGTTGAGCGATGCCTCGCCGGTTACCATCTTCCATAGTACGCGTAACGTCAGAATTGACATGTTCCAGGTTTTGGCGACGGCCATCGGAATAGCTTCGAAAATGCCGTATTTGAGTTCCACAATCATCTCATTGCGAACTTCATCAGGTATATTCTGGTAAGCGCCGATGTATCCGACCTCTTCCTCTTCGCCTCTCTGCTTCCTGCTTGCCGGAACAACATCAATATCCAGCAGCCGTCCGTCTCTCTCGACAGTGAAACGCATCGTCCGGTTCGGACTTTTTCGCACCAGCTCTACAATTTCGCGCCATTCATTAACCGGGTCACCATTGATTGAACTGATTACATCACCTTCGCTTAAACCTGCCTGGCTGGCAGCGCTGTTTTCCAGTACACCTCCGATTTCAGGTGCTAATTCGGGCTGCCACATGCTGAATCCAAGCCTGGTGACGATATCGGTCTCATCTTTCAGCACCCTGGTATCGCCAAGCTGTAACGACCTGTTTACTTCGGAGCCATTGGCATCACGTACCCGGATATCCAGCTGCCCGCCGTCCAGACCTTCGTCAATCAATGCAATACGGAAGGCGTTCCATGATGTAATTTCGGAATCGCCGACTTCCACTATTTCATCTTTATCAGCAAAACCGGCTTCTGCTGCCACCGTATCCGCAAGCGGTTCACCTACCAGCGGGCGCTGCGCAGTGGTACCCACGATGAAAACAAGCCAGTAAAGGAATACTGCAAGAATAAAGTTGAAAGCGGGGCCGGCAAAAACAATCAGGGCGCGCTTCGAAACGGGTTGCCTGTTGAATGCACGGTGCAGTTCTTCATCAGCGACATTCCCTTCCCGCTCATCGAGCATTTTCACGTAGCCACCAAGAGGGATCGCAGCGATTGCATATTCAACATTGTCGCTGTCATTCCTGCGTTTCCAGGTAATCAGTGGCCTGCCAAATCCAACTGAAAAGCGCAGAACTTTTACTCCCAGTTTACGCGCCACCCAATAATGCCCGTATTCATGGAACGTAACGAGGACACCAATAGCCACAATAAAAAAGAAGATGTTATGCAATATGCTCATGTATTAAACAGCCTGTAATTCATGCAAGTGTGATTGTGCAATTTCCCGCGCGCAATAATCTGCCGCAAGAATATCATCGAGCGTATTCACGTCCGTGATATTAAATTCAGCTAAAACGTTCTCGATTAATTCTGCTATTGATGTAAATGCAATCTTCTTCTGCAGAAATGCATCAACAGCAATTTCATTTGCGGCGTTCAGTGCAATGCTTGCCGAACCCCCTCTTTGCATTGCCTGATAACATAAATCAAGGCATGGAAACCGTTGTAAATCCGGTTTTTCAAACTCCAGTTTTGCGACATCAAATATATCAAGAGGTTCAACACCGGAATCTATACGCTCGGGCCACGCCAGGCAATGCGCAATAGGCGTTCTCATATCCGGATTACCCAATTGTGCCAGAATTGAGCCATCAGCATATGAAACCATCGAATGAATAATGCTTTGAGGATGAATAACCACCTCGATCAGGTCCTGTGAAACATTGAACAGCCAGTGCGCCTCGATGACTTCCAGGCCCTTGTTCATCATGGTGGCTGAATCGACTGAAATTTTTTGCCCCATAACCCAGTTCGGGTGACTGACAGCCTGTTCGGGTGTGATTTTCTGAAACTGCTCAAGCGGCATTGTCCTGAATGGCCCCCCGCTTGCAGTCAGCAAGACCCTGTTAACACCAGACTGCTCGGGTACTTCCGGTAACTGATGCGGCATACATTGAAAAATCGCATTATGTTCGCTGTCCACGGGTAAAAGTACGGCATTATTGTTTCGGACCGCATCCATAAACAGCTTACCTGACATTACCAGCGCTTCCTTGTTAGCCAGCAAGACACGCTTCCCCGACTCGGCAGCAGACAATGTTGGCAACAAACCGGCGGCACCAACTATTCCAGCTACCACCGTATCGACATGATCCATGCTGGCAACCTGCTTCAGCCCGTCCATACCTGCCAGCACTGTGGTATCCAGCCTTTTGTCTTGCAGCCGCTCATGGAGTAGTTGCGCACAGCCCTGGTCACTCATCACGGCATATTCAGGTTGCCATGACAGGCATTGTTGCTCCAGGGCATCAACATCGGTATTGGCAGTCAACGCAACAATTCTGTACCTTTCCTGATGGCGTGAAACCACGTCAAGGGTGCTTTTGCCGATACTCCCGGTAGAACCGAGAATCGTGATAGTCCTCGCCACGTTCACAGACTGAGCACCGGTTGCAGCAACAACTCGCGGCCGACCATGAATACGGGCATAGCAGCGAGAACACTGTCAATTCTGTCGAGCATACCACCATGGCCGGGAAGTATGTTGCCGCTGTCCTTTACCCCGTGTTCTCGCTTCAGGATGCTCTCATAAAGATCTCCGGCGACCGAGACCAGCGTAAGCACTACCGCAAGCAGCAGCAAGTAAGTAGCGCTAATTATATCGAGACCGAAATAATAAGCGGCGATCACCGTGTAAACGCCAACGGAGGCAACAGCTCCATACAGTCCCTCGCGTGTCTTGCCCGGGCTGATAGCAGGCGCCAGTTTATTTTTACCAAAGCGCTTGCCGCTGAAATAAGCGCCGATATCCGCAACCCATACCAGCATCAGTGCATACATCAGCCATTCAGGACCATCTGTTTGCCTGTGTATCGTATTCATTGCCAGCACCGCTGCAGGAATCACCAGTACACCTGCAATCAACTTATAGGGCGATATCGCGACACTGGCTTTCCCGGGCTTCGCCCTGAACAGATACAGGCACACGACCAGCCACCACAACACGCCGGCATGGATATAGGCATGCGCATACTGGCCGGCATGCGTCATTATTGCCCAGGGTATTGCACATATGACCAGCAGGTAGACCATCTGGCCGGCGATTTTCAACCCGGCGAGTTTCGCCCATTCAAAAGCAGCTATCGCGGCAATCACCATCGTCAGCCAGAAGAATACGTAGCCGGGCTGGAACAGAATGATCCAGATGATGCCGATGGCGAGCGGTAAAGCTGTAAGTATGCGTTGCAGCAACATGGCGTGATACTATCCGGCCTGCCCGCGATCGTGAGTCTCGACCTGCTCACCCGTTTTACCGAAGCGGCGTTGACGCTTAGCATACCAGTCGAGCGCCTCATCAAACGCAACATCATTGAATTCAGGCCATAAGGTATCAGTGAAGAAAAGCTCAGTGTATGCAATTTGCCACAACAGAAAATTGCTGATCCGCTGCTCGCCGCCGGTGCGAATAAAAAGATCGGGCTCAGGCAGATCTGCGAGACACAGCTCCCGGGAAAAGGCTTTTTCATTGATCTGATCCGCCGCGATATCCCCGTTTACAAGCTTGTTCGACAAGTTTCGCGCCGCGTTCACTATATCCCAGCGACCACCGTAATTTGCCGCAATATTAAATGTGAGTCGGGTATTTGCCGTTGTTTTCTGTTCTGCAGTAGTGATGCTTTGCTGCAGATTCTCTGCGAACCGGCTGCGGTCGCCGATAAATCGAATACGTATACCCTGCTCATGAAGCTTGTTCAGTTCAGAATTAAGCGTGGTTAAAAACAGTGACATCAGGCTGCTGACTTCCTGGTCCGGACGATTCCAGTTCTCACTGCTGAATGCAAACACTGTTAATGCACCAATGCCTTTGATGGCGCATAATTCGACCAGCCGTCGTGTCGCTTTGACGCCTGCCTTATGTCCGGCGGTACGTGGCAAAAAGCGCTTTCTTGCCCAGCGGCCGTTTCCATCCATTACGACGGCGATGTGCCTGGGCAAAATACTGTTGTTATTTCTCTTTTCTGCTGTATTCATGGTGTGAAGAAGCCGGTCATTAATCTAAATCCCGGTGTCAGGATAGCAACCGGAGTTAATGTCTGGAAGTTACACTTCCATCAACTCGGCTTCCTTCTCAGCCAGCACCTTGTCGATCTTGCCGACATATGTGTCTGTCAGCTTTTGTATTTGATCTTCAGCATTACGCTCTTCATCTTCAGAAATTTCCTTTTCCTTGAGCAAGTCCTTGAAATCGCTGTTAGCATCACGACGAATATTCCTGATCGCGACACGAGCCTGTTCTGCTTCGTGCCTGACAACCTTGACCAGATCCTTGCGCCGCTCTTCTGTCAAAGGCGGCATCGGTATGCGGATGACGGTTCCTGCAGTGGCGGGGTTCAGGCCAAGATCGGAATTCATGATTGCCTTCTCGACTTTTGCAACCATATCCTTTTCCCAGGGCGTAACAGCAAGTGTTCTTGAATCTTCCACGGTAACGTTCGCAACCTGGTTGATTGGCGTGTCAGCCCCATAATAATCAACATGAATCTGATCAAGCAAACTGGGATGCGCCCGACCAGTTCTTATTTTTTTGAATTCAGTATGTAATGCATCGATACTTTTGCCCATGCGGACTTCTGCATCCTGAATAATCTCGTTAATCATGCTGTTTCCTCCAGTACAACCGTTGTGCCGATACTGCGGTCATTCATCGTGGCGGGTAATGCGCCTTTTTCATTAAGATTAAAAACCCTGAGTGGCATATTATTGTCACGGCACATAACAATTGCTGTCATGTCCATAACGCCAAGGTTTTGTTCGATGACTTCATTGTAAGTCAACGTCTGGTAACGTAATGCTTCTGGATTCTTGGCCGGGTCGGAGTCGTAGACGCCACTGACCTTGGTTGCTTTCATGATGACGTCAGCTTCAATCTCGATAGCGCGCAAACAACCGGCCGTATCCGTGGTAAAAAACGGATTACCCGTACCGGCGGCAAATATGACTATCCTGCCCTTTTCAAGGTGACGTATTGCACGTCGGCGCACATATTCCTCGCAAACACGATTAATGCGTATTGCTGACATGACACGGCATTTCTTGCCTATTTTCTCCAGCGCATCCTGCATCGCCAGTGAATTCATTATCGTAGCCAGCATGCCCAT
>JASFVM010000115.1:0-7820 GCA_050049835.1 Gammaproteobacteria bacterium | reverse complement strand
CTCCTTCTTCAGTTCCAGCACTTCGTTTTGTGCCTCTGTCAGCGATTTTTTCAGCTGACCGCTGGTGTCATCTTCAATCCGGCTGTTCCTTTCAAGCATAGCAGCTTGTCGCTGAGTTTCAGCATATTCGGACTTTAATGTTTCAATTTCTGCCTGCATGCTGTTGATCACCCGATCAGCATCCGCGGCATCAAAACCTGCCATCCTGCTGCCATGTTCATAGGAAGCCCATACCATCAGGGCGACCAGCGCAATTATGCCTGCCAAACCCGCAAACCAGCGCAGCGGCCGCTGTATTGTTATCAAATAACGTGCCTGAAGTGGATTTTTGCTCATTATGGAAGTAACGCTACGCTGCCGAGACCTGTGGGTTCGGGCAGGCCGAACATGATATTCATATTTTGCACAGCCTGACCGGCAGCCCCTTTAACCAGATTGTCAACAACTGAAGACACCACAACAGTATCTCCCCCCTGCGGCCTGAACACCGAAATCCGGCACATATTTGCCCCCCTCACCGAACGGGTTTCGGGTATGGCTCCTTCCGCCAGTACATCGACAAACGGTTCAGCTGCATAACGATTGCGGTACAGCGCGTGCAAATCAGTATCCGATTGCTCAAGCACGGCATACAGGCTGGTTTCAATGCCACGAATCATCGGTAGTAAATGAGGCACAAAGGTCAGGCCTACATCGTGACCGGCTATCGCGGCAAGGATCTGGCGTATTTCAGGTAAATGGCGATGACCATTGACCGCATAAGGTTTGAAGCTTTCACTCGCCTCGCACAGCAGGGTGGCAACATTGGCCCCGCGACCGGCTCCACTGGCGCCCGATTTGCCATCAGCGATGAGGTGCTGATCTTCGATCAAGCCATTCTCAAGCAGGGGCAGAAACCCCAGTATGACCGCAGTCGGGTAGCAGCCCGGGTTGGCAACGACCTTTGCCTGCCTGATCTCATCACGGTTCAATTCGGGCAAGCCATAGACGGCTTCAGCCAGCAGATCTGCACAGGCATGTTTGATACCGTACCACTGTTCCCACTCGGCTTCCTGTTTCAGCCTGAAATCGGCAGCCAGATCGATAACACGCACACCCTGCTCAAGCAGTGCCGGCACCATCGTCATCGCCGTACCGTTGGGCGTGGCAAAGAAAACAATGTCACAACTGGCAAGCGATTGTTCATCGGGCTCGGTAAACGTGATATCGGTATGCTCGCGCAGATTTGGAAACATATCGGCAACACGCTTGCCTGCTTCCGAACGTGAGGTTACACACTTGAGCTCGACTTCCGGGTGCATCACCAGCAGACGCAACAACTCGACACCGGTGTAGCCGGTACCACCGACGACGCCCGCGCTCAACATTTTTCTTCTCCTGAACGTAAACTAGTGTTTTTCATTTATTTTCATCAATTCCTTGCTGAAATTTTCAACAACTGTATTATTCGTGTTCTTAAATAATTGTAGCGGCAATTATCAATGTTATGGGTTAAATCCTTTCATATTATTTTTATGGTGACCTGGTTTGCGGGTCTGTTTTATCTTCCGCGCCTGTTTGTCTATCACGCCAGTTCTGAAGATAGCATCAGTAGCAATCGATTCAAGGTGATGGAGCGCAAACTGTTCTGGGGTATCGCTACACCCGGCGGCATCATTACCATTGCGTTGGGCTTCTGGTTAATCGAGATGACGGCTTTTTCCTATACAGCATTATGGTTGCAAGCCAAGCTTGGCCTGGTCGGCATCCTTGTCATTTACCACATCTGGTGTGGCAAGCTGGTTCTGGACTTTAAAAGCGAAAGCAACAAACACTCACATGTCTGGTATCGCTGGTTTAATGAATTCCCGGTATTGATCCTGATAGCAGTCGTGCTGCTGGTCGAGTTCAAGCCCGTCTGATAATCCGCGATCAGGAAAACAGCAGCGGTTCGAGTTCCTGCAGCGCTTTTTTATAGACCTTGCGCTTGAAAAACACGATGTCTTCAACGGGCTTCCAGTAATCAACCCAGCGCCAGCGGTCGAACTCCGGGTTTGCAGAATGCTGTAAATTGAAATTACTCTCTGAGCCAGTCAGGCGCAGGCAGAACCAGATCTGTTTCTGGCCGATACAAAGGGGCCTGGAACGATGCCTGATCAAGTGCTTGGGAATACGGTAGCGCAGCCAGCCACGCGTCTTGCCGATAACATTAACATGATCAGCCGACAAGCCGGTTTCCTCATACAGCTCACGAAACATGGCATCCACCGGCGCTTCATTCTGCTGAATACCGCCCTGGGGAAATTGCCAGGCATTCTGGCCACTGCGTCGCGCCCAGAAGACCTTGCCTTCCGGATTGCTCAGAATAATGCCGACATTGGCTCTGAACCCATCAGAATCAATCACTTGTCTAAATCCTGTTATACTGCGCCGTTGCCGTTCAGACGCACAAAATCAATATAAATAATAATAACAGACAATGACAGGATTAAAAGTTCCGCATCGACACCCAGGCAAAAAGCGCACAGCATGCAGCCGTAAAAAAGCAAGCTGCCGGGCTTATTTTGTTGGCGCAAGTCTACGCGAGCAGGTAGTATCTGCCCGCGTATAAATTTCCATTCAAATGAAATATGTCCCTAGCTCTATTTGACCTCGACAATACCCTGCTGGCCGGTGACAGTGACTATCTGTGGGGTTGCTTCCTGGTTGACCAGGGCCTGGTGGACAAGCAGCTCTACGAGGAAGCCAACGAACGCTTCTATCACGAATACAAACAAGGCAAGCTGGATATACACGAATTTCTTAATTTTGCCCTGCAACCACTGGCAGACAACGATCCAAAGGTATTGCAGTCACTGCACCAGGAATTCATGACAACCCGGATCAGGCCACTGATGACACCGGGCGGCAAGGAACTGATTGCGCAACACCGCAGCGCGGGCGATCACCCGGTCATCATCACGGCGACCAACAGTTTTGTCACCCGGCCAATAGCCCGTGCCTTCGGAATTGAAGACCTGATCGCCACCGAGCCTGAAATCATCAACGGCCGCTATACCGGTAAGGTTGCCGGGACACCCTGTTTCCAGCGGGGCAAGATCGAGAGACTGCACGCATGGCTGGAAGTCACCAAAATGGATTTCGCCAACAGCTGGTTCTACAGTGATTCGCATAATGATATGCCACTGCTTGAAGAAGTCGCAAACCCGGTGGCGGTGGATCCCGACGATGTCTTGCGTGCGATCGCGACTGAGCGGGGCTGGCAGATTACCAGCTTCAGGAGCCGGGACTAGGCTTCGACCAGCGGCGCCCGCAAACGCTTGAATTCGGTCGGCGCCACATATTGCAGCACCTCCTTGCCGTCTTCACTCAACATCACATCGAGCCCTTTTGCCGGGTAAAGGTAGTGCGTTACGCCGTTCTGCCCGGTGATAACTTCGGCGGGCTCGCCAAAACGCTTGATGATGATGTCATGATCAAGGTTGACTGCAGGCACGCAGGCTATATTTTCGATGACAGCATTCAATGCCAGAGCATGTTCTTTCTTATCCAGCACATATTTGCGCGCACCGGTTTCCAGCACTTCCTTGTCCACGGCGGATTCGATCATTGACCGGATGGTATCCGCATCCAGCTCAGCCGCCAGCACCAGCTTGGCGGACAGCAGGCCTGCGCGGTACTGGCCGTAATACATCTCCAGACTCCCCGTGGTCTCTCCCCTGGCAACCATCACCGCCAGCTCCATGTCGTCACCCAGTCGTGCACTGGCTTCGCCCAGTGTTGACTGGCCCGGAATCAGGCCGAATATCTTGCTGGAGCCATTGGGCAGAATCTCAATTTGCCAGGGCAAGCCGGTTACGCCGGCTTTATTATCGTCATCCATGCCGATAAATGGATAGATCGCCAGTACCAGGGTGATCAGCAGGAAGGTGGGCAGGAATCGTTTCATAACGGGTCTGGCGGGGTGATCATGCTTTCGGCAGTGTCACCCCTTTCTGCCCCTGGTACTTTCCGCCACGATCCAGATACGAGGTTTCGCATTCTTCATCGGATTCAAAAAACAGCATCTGCGCCACGCCCTCGTTGGCATAAATCTTCGCCGGCAGCGGCGTGGTATTGGAGAACTCCAGCGTGACATGACCTTCCCACTCGGGTTCCAGTGGCGTCACGTTAACGATGATGCCGCAACGCGCATAGGTTGATTTACCGAGACATACCGTCAACACACTGCGCGGGATACGGAAGTACTCGACCGTGTGCGCCAGCGCGAATGAGTTGGGCGGGATTATGCAAACGTCGCCGATAAAATCAACGAAACTGTTCTCCGAGAAATCCTTGGGATCGACAACTGCTGAATTGATGTTGGTAAAAATCTTGAAACGGTCGGCGCAGCGCACATCATAGCCGTAACTCGAGGTACCATAGGAAATCAGGCGCTCATCTCCATGGCCGGTTCTGACCTGCCCGGCCTCGAAAGGTTCGATCATACCCTGAACCGCCATGCGGCGAATCCACTTGTCGGACTTAATACTCATATTATTTATTTTCTAGATGGGGACTGGCGCGAGATTTTACAGGATATTCACCACAGAGGCACAGAGTGCACAGAGAAATTCAGGTTCGCGCAAACGCAAATGAACGCAATTGGGCGAGCGATCAGTCAGCAGCAATCATAATCCTGCAATTAGCCAGTTGAAGATCATGATTACTGTATGTGAACCTGTATATGTAAAAGAAGCAGCCTGCAGGCTGCTTCTTTTACATACGAGGTAACGCTTCGCGTCCTTTGCGCCCTCGCGTCTCTGCGTTAATTAATTGTTCTGAATAACAATGTTCGGGAACTTGGCAGTATAGTCCTTTGCTTTCAGGGAAAGCTTGGCTGCAGTACGGCGGGCGATATCACGGTAGATTTCGCTGGCCTTGCTGTTCGGATCATCCGCCACACTCGGGTGACCGCCATCGGCGTTTTCGCGGATACTGATATCCAGCGGCAGGGCACCAAGGAAATCGACATTGTACTGTTCACACATCTTCTCGCCGCCACCCTGGCCGAAGATATGCTCGGCATGGCCGCACTGGGAGCAGATATGGATGCTCATGTTCTCGACAACACCAAGTACCGGCACTTCTACCTTTTCAAACATCTTCAGACCCTTGCGCGCATCGAGCAGGGCGATGTCCTGTGGCGTGGTAACAATGACCGCACCGCTGACCGGAACTTTCTGTGCCAGCGTCAACTGCACATCACCGGTACCCGGCGGCAGATCGATGACCAGGTAATCGAGTGATTTCCAGCGGGTGTCGCGCAGCAACTGTTCCAGCGCCTGTGTCACCATGGGTCCACGCCAGATCATCGGGGTTTCCTCGTCGATCATGAAACCGATCGACATCGCCTGCAGGCCGTGACCACCCATTGGCTCCAGTGACTTGCCATCGGATGACTCGGGTTTGCCATGGATACCGAGCATACGTGGAACACTGGGGCCATAAATATCGGCATCAAGCACACCGACACGCGCACCTTCCTGTTGCAGCGCCAGAGCCAGGTTAACCGCTGTGGTTGATTTACCGACACCGCCTTTACCGGAAGCAACTGCGATAACATTCTTGATACCTTCGAGCGGGTTCATGCCACCCTGGACAGAATGACTGGCAATTTCCCAGCTGATATCAAT
The DNA here is from genome assembly GCA_050049835.1 of Gammaproteobacteria bacterium. Classification (GTDB taxonomy): domain Bacteria; phylum Pseudomonadota; class Gammaproteobacteria; order SZUA-229; family SZUA-229; genus JABDQW01. Next base: position 2,166 of record JASFVM010000115.1, on the reverse strand, counting down.
TTCAGCTGAAGCAACGTCGTCAAGCTTCTCTATACGGCTCTTCAATTGCTCGGTCAGCTTGTCGACATAACCGTATGCAGGAAAACCGAGTACCACCTTGACCTTGACCTTGTCGCCATCAATTGATGTGTCCTTGACAGCACCGGCTGAAACCAGGTCCTTTTCAAGATAGGGATCAATGTATTCTTTAATCGCAGATTCGATCTGCTCTTTGGAGACGCTCATGCGTTTTACCTCGTCGCGTAATTCGGTCCATTTCAAAATGATGGCGCATTCTACAATACTAAATGCTTGATTTAACCCCATCTTTTTGGGGTCATAGCCCTGTATTGCCCGCTGCTCCCGTGATAAGTTAAGCGCCCTGTTGAACCAGCACCAGCCTATACACTTACTACATGAGCACGAAACGTAAAATTCTTGTCACCAGCGCCCTGCCCTACGCCAACGGGTCTATCCATCTCGGCCACCTGGTGGAGTACATCCAGACGGATATATGGGCACGATTCCAGCGATTGCAAGGCCATACCTGCTATTACGTCTGTGCAGACGATGCCCACGGTACACCTATCATGCTGCGTGCACGCCAGGACGGTATCGAGCCTGAAGCACTGATTGCGGCCATGCAGCAAGAGCACGAGGCCGATTTCGCCGGATTCCTTGTCGATTTTGATAATTATCACAGCACACATTCGGAAGAAAACCGGCAACTGGCCAGCGAAATCTATCTCAAGTTGCGCGCAGAAAACCATATCGTCACGCGCACCATTTCCCAATCCTATGACCCGGAAGCAGAAATGTTCCTGCCCGACCGCTTCATCAAGGGCACCTGCCCCAAGTGCGGCGCCGAAGACCAGTATGGCGACAATTGTGAAGTCTGCGGCGCGACCTACGCCCCGACCGACCTGATCAACCCGGTATCGGCAATCAGTGGCGCCACCCCGGTAGAGAAGGATTCGGAGCAATATTTTTTCAAGCTCAGCGATTTTGCCGATATGCTGCAGCGCTGGCTGCGCGCAGGTCATGTGCAGTCCGAAATCGCCAACAAGCTGGATGAATGGTTCGAGGACGGGCTGCAGGACTGGGACATCTCGCGCAATGCGCCCTACTGGGGGTTCGAGATCCCCGACGCGCCAGGGAAATATTTTTACGTCTGGATGGACGCGCCGATTGGCTACATGGCCAGCTTCAAGAACCTGTGTGACCGTGAAGGCATTGCATTTGATGACTTCTGGCACAACGAAACCGACACCGAGCTCTACCATTTTATCGGCAAGGACATAGCCCGTTTCCATACGCTGTTCTGGCCGGCAGTTCTCCACGGTGCCGGCTTCCGCAAGCCGACAGCGGTTTATTGTCACGGTTTTCTCACGGTGAATGGCCAGAAGATGTCAAAGTCACGCGGCACTTTCATCAAGGCCAGTACCTACCTCGATCATCTGCAGCCGGAATATCTTCGTTACTATTACGCAGCCAAGCTGTCTTCCGGCGTCGATGATATCGATCTCAATCTTGAAGATTTCATGCAGCGTGTTAATTCCGATCTCGTCGGCAAAGTCGTCAACATAGCCAGTCGCTGCGCCGGCTTTATCAACAAGCGTTTCGACAACCAGTTGTCTTCCAGTCTGCCCGATGCCTCCCTCTACAACGAACTGGTCGCAGCCGGAGAAACCATTGCCGCTGATTTTGAAAAGCGTGAATACAGCAAGGCAGTGCGTGAAATCATGGCGCTGGCGGACAAAGCCAACGTCTACATCGACAACAACAAGCCATGGGTACTGATAAAGGAAGATGGCAAGGAAGCAGAAGTACAGGCCATTTGCACACAGGGCATCAACCTGTTCCGTGTGCTGATGACTTATCTGAAACCGATATTGCCGGAAACCGCACAAAAATCAGAAGCGTTTTTAAACAGCGAGCTGCACTGGCAAATCCTGTCGGAACCGTTGCTTGCCCACAAGATAGATAAATTCAAACCACTGATGACGCGTATTGAAAAAGAGCAGGTAGATACCATGATCGAACAATCCAGGGAACATCTTGAACAAAGCGAGCAGAATACACAGCAGGCCGGCGGGCCATTAGTTGATGATCCGATTTCGCCCCAGATCCAGATCGATAACTTTGCAAAAGTTGATTTACGCGTTGCAAGAATTATCAAGGCTGAGC
>JASFVM010000114.1:0-7846 GCA_050049835.1 Gammaproteobacteria bacterium | reverse complement strand
TAGCGTGCAGCGTTTCGTTATCCGGTTGCCGGACGTGCAAATCATCGAGGCCCAGGTCGAGATCGAGGTCACAACGGATCGTCACCAGGTCGCGCGACAGCGGCAGATCGTCGATACTGCTTCTCAAGTTCTCGCCGATTTTGCCACCAACCTCATCAGCGTGTGCCAGCAGGTTATCGAGCGATTCGAATTGCTTGAGCCATTTGGCCGCTGTTTTCGGTCCCACCTTGGGCACACCGGGAATGTTGTCCGAGGTATCACCGACCAGGGTCAGGTAATCGATAATGCGCTCTGGCGGCACCTCGAATTTTTTCTCCACACCGGATTCATCCAGCACTTCATTGTTCATGGTATTGATCAGGGTGACATGCGGACTGACCAGCTGGGCCAGGTCCTTGTCGCCAGTCGAAATCAGCATTTCCTTTTTCTTGCTGGTGGCCTTCTTTGCCAGCGTACCGATCACATCATCGGCTTCGACGCCATCGACGCAGATCAGCGGCAAGCCCATGGCCCTGATCAGCTGATGCAGTGGCTCGATCTGCGCCTGCAGGTCATCGGGCATGGGCGGGCGGGTGGCCTTGTATTCCTTATAGAGTTCATGGCGAAATGTTTTGCCCCTGGCATCAAACACTACCGCCATATATTCCGGCTTGTACTCGTCGCGAAGCTTGCGCAGCATATTAATCACACCGTAAACCGCACCGGTTGGCTGTCCCTTGCTGTTGGTCAGTGGCGGCAGGGCATGAAACGCACGAAACAGGTAGGACGAGCCATCGACCAGGATGACGGGCGGGTCTTTTTCAGCCATGAATATTTCCGGTAATCAGTGTGTGAGTGATTATCGCAAATGCGTATGCTAGATGGCTATGCTTTCAATAAATTCCGGCTGCCGGGCACCAGTGTCCTGTAGTCAGGTAAACTATTCTGCCTGAGCTGCAATACCGTCAAATACAGGTTCACTAATGGATGATTCTTTAAAAAGCAAACTCAAGCGCATGGCGCCGGTTAACGATGCGGCGCTGATTCGCGAATCATGGAAAATCTTCCAGATCATGGCGGAATTCGTCGAGGGCTTTGAGCGCCTTGCGCTGATCAGCCCATCGGTGAGCATGTTCGGCTCCGCCCGCACCCAGCCCGACCACCCCAATTATCAGCAGGCCGAGACCATCTCAAAGGCTTTGTCCAACGCCGGTTTCTCCGTTGTCAGCGGTGGTGGACCCGGCATCATGGAAGCCATCAACAAGGGCGCTTCCGCCGGCAAATCACCCAGTATCGGTCTCAATATCCAGTTACCACACGAACAGGTCGCGAATGCATACCAGGATATCAGCCTGAGTTTCCGCCACTTTTTTTCGCGCAAGGTCATGTTCGTCAAGTATGCCTCCGCCTACGTCGTGTTACCCGGCGGATTCGGTACCCTGGATGAAATGGCCGAGATCATGACCCTGATCCAGACCGGCAAGACCCGCAATATCCCGATTATCCTGGTCAACAAGCCTTTCTGGGAGGGCCTGCTCAACTGGTTCAAAACAACGCTGGTACCCGAGGGCATGATCAGCAAAAGAGACCTGAAACTGCTCAAGCTGATCGATGAACCGGAAGATATCGTCAAGGCCATTTTCGACCATTACGAAGGCCGCGATTTCGAACCATCGGAAGAAGAGAAGGAAAAACTGATGGAGCTGTAGTGTTCTGCAGGTTTTTTTCAGCCGCAAATAACGCGAAATACGCGAAAGCTGTTTAGTCCACTAACAGGGCCAACAAGCGGTTAATCACCGGATAACTATTTGCGCTTTTTGCGTTTTTCGCGGCTGATAATTTTCTGTCATCAGAATACCAGGTAACCAACCTGAATCTTCGCACCATATCGGCTAAAATCCCCATCCTTTGAAACAGCTGACACCCACGCACGCTATGTCTGTCTATACCACCATCGAAAGTGACGAACTGGAAGACTTCCTGACCAACTATTCGGTTGGCACACTGCGTGACTTTGAAGGTATTTCCGAGGGCATCGAAAACACCAATTACTTCGTGAATACCGCCAATAACGGTGAAGGCCAGTTCGTGCTGACGCTGTTCGAACACCATACTCTGGAAGAAATGCAGTATTACCTGGGCCTGATGCATCATCTCGCTGATCACCAGGTACCGAGTGCTGATCCGGTGGCGGACAACGACAATCAATATGTACGCCTGTTCAAAGACAAACCGGCGGCACTGGTGCATCGCCTCAAGGGCTACAGTATTCGTGAAACCACCGTGCCGCACTGCGGACAGATCGGCGCAGCAATGGGCAAGATGCATACCGCCGGTTTGAGCTACGAGGCGCATCAACCCAATCCACGTGGACCCGCCTGGTGTGTTGCGACCGCTGACGCGGTTTACAGCAAGCTGCCGGATGAAGATGTTGCGTTGCTCAAGGCGGAAATCGATTTTCAGCGATCAAATCGTGATGCGGACATCCCTCGCGGCGTGGTTCATGCCGACCTGTTTCGTGACAACGCCCTGTGGGACGGCGATACGCTAAGCGGTATTATCGATTTTTATTATGCCTGTGACGATGTCCTGCTTTATGACGTTGCTGTGCTGGTCAATGACTGGTGCAGTAACGACGACGCGAGCCTGAACCGGGAAAAAGTGCTCGCCTTGTTATCGTCCTACAACAGCTATCGCCCTGTGCAGCCGAACGAGCAGCAATACTGGCCTGCCATGCTGCGCGCCGGCGCTCTGCGTTTCTGGCTTTCCAGGTTATACGACAAGCATTTTCCCCGCCCGGGTGAACTGGTGCACACCAAGGACCCGGATGAATTCAGGGCCATACTCAATGACCGCGTTGCCAATAGCGCAACCTATCGAGGCTTCTGGGTTTGATTTTGAATAATGTATGTTGCACAGAATCAAGCAGCGAAATTTTTGAATGCAGTTGAACCCTGTAACACAACTCAGGGTAAACAAAATATTAATCTCGCCAAGCTCGCCAGGGAATATATAAAGTTATTTGTTAACCTCTATTATCTTTGCACATTCTGCGCCTTGGCGAGAGCAAACAAATAACATCTTTCATTGACAAGAAAATATGACTATTACCTTACACGAATATCCAACAGTGGTATGGCAATGTAAATCATGCATTCGTTAATCAACACCATCGAACGCTTCATAGACTGGTCCGGCCGTGCCGTTTCATGGCTCACCCTGTTGATGGTCATCGTTACCTTTATCGTTGTTGTGCTGCGTTATGTATTCGATACCGGCTGGATTGCATTGCAGGAATCCATTTCCTACATGCATGCCATGGTGTTCCTCATCGGCGCCTCCTGGGCGGTTCAGCAGGAGGCCCATGTACGCGTCGACATTTTCTACAGCCGGTTTTCCAGCAAGACCAAAGCATGGATTGATATGCTTGGCGGCCTGCTATTGTTGTTACCGGTGATGATTTTTGTTGGCTGGATCAGCTGGGAGTATGTCATCGACAGCTGGGATGTGCTGGAAGGCTCGCGCGAAGCCGGCGGCTTGCCCGGTGTGTTCCTGCTCAAGACTTTGATACTGGTGCTGGCCGGGCTGCTGGTTTTGCAGGCAGGAGTCCAGGTCGTGCGCTCGATCCAGACCATCAGGAGCAGTGACTGATGGAGTGGATGGCATTTTATCTTTTTGCCGCTGTATTCGTACTACTGCTTTTGGGCTACCCGGTGGCTTTCACCCTGGCCGGTACCGCGCTGATATTCACCTTTATCGGTAAAGCCACTGGTACCTTTGACCCGGCTTTCCTGGAAGCATTGCCCAATCGCCTTTATGGCATCATGACCAACCAGGTGCTGATCGCCGTACCGCTGTTTGTATTTATGGGGGTGATGCTGGAACGCTCAAAAATTGCAGAAAACCTGCTGGAAACAATGACGCGCCTGTTCGGCCCGCTACGTGGCGGCATGGGCATCTCGGTAACACTGGTTGGCATGCTGCTTGCCGCGAGCACAGGCATCGTTGGCGCTACCGTTGTCACTATGGGCCTGCTGTCACTACCGACAATGCTGAAACGCGGCTATGATCCCGCGATCTCAACCGGGGTCATCTGCGCATCAGGCACACTGGGCCAGATCATCCCCCCTTCTATCGTTCTCGTGCTGCTCGGTGATGTGCTTTCATCGGCGTATCAACAGGCGCAACTGGAAATGGGTATCTTTTCCCCGGAAACGATTTCTGTCGGCGATCTTTTCGTAGGCGCAGTCATTCCCGGCCTGCTACTGGTTTGCATGTATATCATCTATATGGCTTTCATCGCATTCATTAAACCTGAAGCCATGCCGGCGATACCAAAGGAAGCGCATGCAAACTCAAAGCATATTATCGAAGCTATACTGTTAAGCCTGCTGCCGCCTTTAGTACTGATCGTCGTGGTACTCGGTTCCATCATCGGCGGCTTTGCCACCCCGACGGAGGCGGCAGCCATCGGCGCTGTTGGCGCGATGGTACTGGCTGCAGCCAAAAAACAGCTCAATCGTGAAAACCTGACGGAAGTTGTACGCAGCACGACGCGTGTGACCAGCATGGTATTTATGATCCTGATCGGCGCATCGTTATTTTCCCTGGTTTTTCGCGGCTTTGGTGGAGACGAACTTGTCCAGGAGCTGCTGACCGATCTGCCCGGTGGCATATTCACCGCTGTCTTTGTCGTCATGCTGGTGATGTTCCTGCTCGGCTTTGTACTCGACTTTATCGAAATTATTTTCGTCGTTATACCCATCGTTGGTCCGGTCTTGCTCGCGATGGATATCGATCCGGTGTGGCTTGGCATCATGATCGCGATCAATCTGCAGACGTCTTTTCTGACCCCGCCGTTTGGCTTTGCCCTGTTCTACTTGCGCGGCGTTGCTCCCGATACTATAAAGACAACACACATATATAAAGGTGTTATCCCGTTCATTATCATCCAGCTTATCGCGTTGGGGATGATCGCCTACTGGCCGCAACTGGCGACCTGGCTGCCGATGAAACTGGTCTGAAACAAAATATTCATTTCTCGACAAGGCGAGAAACAAATATTCAAAGGCCTCTTAGCTGTTAACTACTGACTATATCTATCAACGGGCAGGAATCGATACCGCCATGTTTTATGTTCAGGTTTAATTACGCAACCCGGCTTCTGTTTGTTTTAATGTCACCAGTGACAGTCACTGCGGCGCCAGATATCTCGATCACTAATATCTATTACAATATCAGCGGTGATACAGCTGATGAGATCTGGACTGACATTATTATGAAATCACCCGTCAGGCAGCACGGCAAAAAGCATGTTGCCTATACGAAGTGGCATGTAAGCTGGATGTTCTGGTGGCTTGATAAAGGCGATACCTGTGAGATCAGCAAGGTCGACACCAGGCTTGAAATCACATATACGCTACCAAAACTTGAGCAAAGCAGCTCTATCCCTGATACGTTGTTGACCCGCTGGCAAAACTATTATTCTGCCCTGTTCGAACATGAGCAGGGTCACAGGGACTTCGGTATCAAGGCGGCAGAAGAAATCGAGACTGAAATAGCCGTCATGGGCGCCCGGGCCAGCTGCAAACAACTTGAACATGACGCCAATGAAATCGGTGATCGTGTGATCGGGAAATACAGCCTGATCGAAAAAGATTACGACCAATCGACAAATCATGGCCTGAGCACAGGCGCTTTTTTTCCATAGTCATCTCGCGGGAACCACTGCATGCAACAGGCACAGAAAAGATCAGGCGTTTACCATGAAGTCCAGCAGTTTCGCCAGCCCTGGCTCTGGTTATTGTTACTTGCAACCACGATCACTGTTGCCGGTGTTTTTATATATGGTTTCTATATACAGCTCTATCTCGGTCATCCATGGGGAGACAACCCCATGTCGGACACCCTGCTTGTTATTGTCGGGGCTATATCAATTATGATAACTGCAGGCCTGACTTTTCTTTTCTACAAACTGAAGCTGGTTACAGATGTCGATGCAAACGGCGTTCACCTTCGTTTTTTTCCGCTCACCAGCAAGACTGTACGCTATGAAGATATTACATCCTGTAGAGCTAGAACCTACAAGCCAATCAGGGAATATGGCGGATGGGGCATTCGTTTCGGGCATCATGGCAAAGCGTATAATGTATACGGTAACCGTGGCATACAGCTCGAATTCTCAAATGCAACGCCCTTGCTGATCGGCTCACAGAGTCCTGAAGACCTTGCTGAAACTATTAACAGATATATTGAGAGTGGCGAGCCCGGTTAACTTGCGTTAGCAGTCTGCTTAAGGGCAGAATTAACAGTCCGGCAATTTGTGTAATGCCCTGTCATTTGACTGATGGATTATTCATGAACAAAACTAATTTTCCCTTTATTGCGCTTGCGATTGGCCTGTTCCTGATGGGGGTCCTTTATATAACCGGGGCCATTAATCCTGACGCAGAGCTTGTTTTACCGTTATTAACCGTTCTCATCATCAGTGAATTCGGTTTCATAGTTATGGCTGTCGCCGTGTTTCTTGGCATTCAAACCATGGCAAGAAACGGCTTTGATATAGTACTTTCGGTTGTCACGCTGTTGTGTGGCATGCTGGGTGTCGAATTCATGATAACCGGCCTCGAACACTGGCCTGGTACCCTGTAAAATCCAGTATCAATGTTTCTTAATGTGACTTTGTTACAGAAATCAATTGTTAAACCCGATAAACTGCCTGTAATTCCAACATCGGGCTTTATCATGAGAAAACATAATTTACTTGTTATCGTCGGTTTACTGGCATCATCTGTTGTCCATGCAGAAAACACCGACCAGCTGACCAATGAAACACGCGGCGCAATCAAGGCGCTTGGCGCAGAACTTAAAGCAACATTGCAGGCATCGATGAAAGCAGAAGGGCCGTTAAAAGCCATTTCTGTCTGCAACACGGAAGCACCGAAACTCGCTGCAAAAGTATCCGACGAAAAAGGCATGGAAGTCGGCCGCACCTCGCTTAAAGTCAGAAACGAGCTGAATGCTCCCGACCCCTGGGAACTTACGGTACTTGAACAGTTTGAAAACCGCAAGGCCGAAGGCGAACCGGTAAACACGATTGATTACTCGGAAGTCATGCAGCACAACGGCAACAAGGTTTTTCGCTACATGAAAGCCATCCCGACAGATGATGTATGCCTGATGTGCCATGGCGAGCAAATACAGGAAAACCTGTCAGCCGAACTGCAGCGACTCTATCCGAACGATCAGGCTACTGGCTACAAAAAAGGCGACATCAGAGGTGCTTTTACCGCCATCAAAATCCTTGAGTAAGTCAGCGATAATGACCTGTGTCAATTCATGATTTTATCTCAGTGTATATAATCGGCCGATGTTTTCCAGAACCGGCATAATTCTTCTTCTATTTGCCTGCTCACCACTGCCTGTCCAGGCGGAGGAAGCTGCCGCACTACCTGATGATTACTGCAAATGGGAAGTTATTGATTACAAAATCGAACAGCCTTTATGCGGGTTGCATGGCGACCCCAGGCGCGGCCAGACAATTGTTTCAGACAGCCACAAAGGCAACTGTCTCGCCTGCCACCAGCTGCCTATCGAAGGCATCGAGGCTTACGGTACCATCGGGCCGCCGCTGGCCGGTGTCGGTTCTCGCATGACCGAGTCCCAGATACGTACACGCATCGTCGACACGCGTAATATCAACCCGATGTCAATCATGCCCGGCTTTTATCGCGATCCACGGCTGATCAACAGACCCGGCAGCCAGTACCGTGGCAAAACGTTCCTCACGGCCCAGCAAGTTGAAGACGTCATAGCTTACCTGGTGACGCTCAAATGAATAAGCTAAGGCAGGCAATGGTGTTTTTTT
>JASFVM010000113.1:0-7874 GCA_050049835.1 Gammaproteobacteria bacterium | reverse complement strand
TCAGCACGCACTTCGACACCATATCATGCCATGTGCGTCTCTTCGAATGGAAAAGGGACCAGAGAAAACCAAGGCCTGCTGCGGACCATGAAATGATTGCAGTAATAAAGCGAAGCAAGGCCAGTGGCCAGGTCACGGCCTCGCCATTCTCCTGCTGCAGTTTCATTTTCCATGTTTTCATTCCCAGTGTCTGCCCGCCGTGTGTCCAGAACCAGCCATAATAAATAAAGCTGATTGTCAGCAGATAAATAACATAAAAAGGATATAGCGGCTGCCCGGGAACGATGGCATTGCCATTGTTAACAACCATGGCGGCTGCGGTTGCAATGAACAGGATAGCGAGCAACAGCAGCAGGTCATAGATGATCGCTATCAATCTGCGCACAAGGCCGGCATATCTGATTGTGGATTCGGTATTTTCAGTCATATCCCTGGTAGTTTGAAATCTCGCTGATTTTGCTTCTATGTGGCTTTTCCGCAAAGCATAACGGCTTGCTATGAACTATCCTCAATAGTATCGAGTTATGCACGGAATTTGAGGTTTGTATGAAACATTATAAAAGAATTCTATCGGCAATAGTGCTGGCTGCTGTTTCAGGTTCGGCCGGCGCGGCCTCTTCAGTTGAGGCAAGATCACTGGGGATGGGTAATGTGCGGGTAGCCACAGCCGATATCGCCACCGCGCCATTTGCGAATCCAGGTATGCTGGCTTATCAGCCAAGTCGTGAAGATTTCTCCCTGATCATCGGTGTTGGCGCTTATCTTAATGATAATGACAATCTGGTGGACAGGATCGATGATTTCCAGACGGCCTATGAAAATGGTCAGGCTGGAGATCCAAACGAAGCACTGCGTGCTCTGGATATTGCACAGTCAATGACTGGCGATATTATTGCACCAGACGCGTCTGCGCTGTTTTCAACCGGCTTTTCTGCCGAGAAATGGGCATTCGCAGTGAGTGCGCGAACAGATGCGGTTGCTGCAGGTACTGTCATAACTACGGACCCTGTTGATCCTGCACAGTATGATCTGGTGCTCGAAGGCGCGTTAACTTCCGAGCTTGGTGTGTCTGTAGCGCGGAATTTCAAGCTGTTTGGTCAGAAAGCGGCAATAGGTCTGAAACCCAAATATGTCAAGGTCGATAATGTCTATGTAAGTGAGTCAATAATTACTGTTGATACCGGATTTGGTGACCTGGTAAACGATTCCACCAAAGACCTGGGCGATTACACAAGTCTGGATATCGGTTTTGTTATGGGATTGACCGAGCATACGCAGATTGGTCTGGTGGCAACGAACCTGGTATCGCATAAGATAAATTATATTGATGCTACGGGAAATCCGGCAACACTGTCATTTGATATGCAGGCTCGTTTTGGAGTCGCTTATCGCAATCAGCTCATGACACTGGGGGCAGATATTGACCTGATTGAAAATGATGCATTGTTAACCAGTGCGAACTTTCAGGCGTTGAAATCACAATTTATATCTGTAGGCGGCGAATTTAATGCATTCGATTTTATGCAATTACGTATTGGTGCACAGAAGAATATTGCTAATGGAATAGCCGATGCGGCCAAGGACACACTCTACACGGCAGGTGTCGGATTATGGTTCGGATTCAACCTCGACGCTGCCGTTATAATGCAGAATGATTCGCTTGGCGGCTTCCTGCAAACCGGTTTCAGATTCTGATGTAATTACGCCAATAAAACATTTTTGATGTTATAAAGACCCTGCCTGCTGCAGACTCCGCCAGCAGGCATTTTTTTGTTACACCTTCCATGTCAATAACGCTGAAAGCCAGCCCTGCTGCGGCATTCGGCTATATTGAGTGCTGCCATTAATGTTCCGGCTGAGTGTTATTGATGTGACGCCGGTTACTGTTTACGGCGATACCATGTTATCGCGTGATCTGATTTATAAATCATAATCATGAGTTATCTCTGTGAGATTGTAATGATCAAACATGGAGGAATGTTGTATGTTTGATTTTGAATTTTATAAGCAAATGAATTACGCAAATTTTTTATTCAAGTCGAAATCAGTTTGCATATATTTTTATGAAACAGAAAAAACATCGTTATATTTGTATGATTGAATTGAAAACTAATTGTTTTTAAATTAAAAAAATATTTGATAAATTAAAAATTAGTTTTATACTTTCGGTGGTAACTCACACATATAGAGGATGCACTAATGGCTCGAGCTAAAACAAAAAGCAAAAAGAAAACTACAGCTAAGCGTGCAGTTAAGAAAAAAACTACTGCACGCAAGAAGAAGAAAGTAACCGCAAAGAAGGCAACCAAGCGTAAGGCTAAAAAGAAAGTGGCCAAGCGTAAAGTTGCAAAACGCAGACCAGCGAAAAAGAAAGTAGCCAAGAAGAAGGCGAAGAAGAAAGTCGCGAAAAAGAAAGTAGCCAAGAAGAAGGCGAAGAAGAAAGTCGCGAAAAAGAAAGTAGCCAAGAAGAAGGCGAAAAAGAAAGTCGCGAAAAAGAAAGTCGCCAAGAAGAAGGCGAAGAAAAAAGTCGCGAAGCGTCCGGCTAAAAAAAAGGTAGCTAAACGCACGACGAAAAAGAGGCCTGCAAGAAAAAAAGCGCGTCGCCGTCGCTAGTAAAGGCGGCGGGCCCGAAAAGGCCTGACGCAGCAGCTCAAGCTCGACGCAAGATCAAAGAGCGTATGGCTGCAACAAATGCAGCGTTAAAACAGGCTAAAGCGGAAATTGCGGCAACAAGGAAGCGCCAGGCTCTGCTGGAAAAAATGGCCGAAAAGAAGGAAAAGGCGATAGCTGCATATATCGAACGCTGGCAAAAGAAGGAAATGGCCAGGATTGAAAAGGCCATGAAGCCAAAAAAATAAAGGATTGCAGGCAAGTAGATAATGTCTAAACAGGCTGAAAAAAAGCCACCCGCTCATGGGTGGCTTTTTTTATGCATGACTAAACTGTAATGGTCGGGGACTCAAGCTGGCATGATGTGTCAGATTAGCCTGGACTGCATTTTTCGTAAGCACGAACATTGATGAAGCCAATTAACAACCTGATACAGCATATGTTCTCGCAGAGACGCCGGGAACGCAGAGGAAGTTCGATACAATATGGTAGCCTCACCAGGCAACACATCAGCTAGCTCTGCGACTCTGCGAGATGACGGGAATTAAACCTGTGGCACAGGTATATATGTCGACGATGGAAAACCTGACAGTGTTTGTGCGAGCATGTCCGGCCTTCAACAACTAAATCACCAATTTGCAGTGAAATTTATCCTGAAACAGGCAACAATCAGAAAAATTTCCTATATTGGATGACTATGGCCAAGGCTGATAATATTCCGGCACATGAACAGAAACTGCTCGAGCAGTTCATTGATCACCTGTGGATGGAATATGGTCTGACCGAGAATACGCTGGCGGCGTACAGAAATGATCTGGCCGGCTTTTCTATGTGGCTGGCGAGCGATCACAAACAGTTGACCCTGGTCACTGCAAGTGAAGTACAACATTATCTTGCAAGCAAGTTCGAGCAGGGCTACAGGAACAGATCATCAGCACGTTTGCTGTCAAGCTTACGCCGGTTTTATGCATGGCTACTGCGCGACAGGCAAATCGCCCGGGACCCGACCCGTTTACTCGAATCACCGAAGGCGGAGAGACCTTTGCCTTATACGCTTAATGAAGAGCAGGTCGTCAACTTGCTGCAGGCGCCGGATACACGTGATGATATTGGCTATCGTGATCGTGCAATGCTCGAATTGCTGTACGCAACGGGTTTGCGTGTCTCGGAGCTGGTAAATCTGCAGCTGTCACAGGTCTCGATAGAGCCGGGTGTACTGCGCATTATGGGCAAGGGCAATAAAGAACGTCTGGTTCCTGTCGGTGAAGTTGCGCTTGAATGGTTGTCGGCCTATCTGCGCCATGTGCGTCCTTCGTTACTGCAGAACAGGCTGGCTACCAATGCGGTGTTTGTCACCCAGAGGGGCACAGCGATGACAAGGCAGGCGTTCTGGTACATGGTGAAGCGCCATGCTGTCAGCGCAGGCGTTGACCCGGAAAAAATATCACCACATACACTACGCCATGCGTTTGCAACCCATTTACTCAATCACGGAGCTGACCTGCGAGTGGTGCAGATGCTGCTCGGGCACAGTGACATATCGACAACCCAGATTTACACTCATGTTGCCGACCAGCGGCTGCGTGATCTCTACAAGCAGCATCATCCCCGCGCCTAGCCGCGGCCTGACGTGACTGTCAAACCCGGTAATTAATTTTTATGCGAGTCGGGAATTATCTATAATGGCCGTGGTCTAGATCGGAAACCAGGATAATTTCAGTATTATGAACAGATTCTTACATATTTTCATATTTGCTTTCATGGCTGTCGCGTTCTCACAGGCACATGCCGGGGAGAGCGATATCGCTGAGCTGAAGCAGGCATTAAGCAAGCGTTTGCCACAATTTGAAGTGACCTATATTGACAAGACACCGATCGAGGGTGTTTATCAGGTTATCATCGGCGGGCAGGTTATCTATATGACGAGGGATGCGCGCTACATGATCGACGGCAACCTGGTCGACCTTGCTACTAAAAAGAATTATTCGGAAGATGCCATGTCGGTGATCAGGCTCAGTGAGATAGATAAACTGGGCGAGGACGACATGGTGGTTTACACACCTGAAACCATCAGGCATACAATTACTGTTGTTACCGACATTGATTGTCCTTATTGCAGACGGTTACACAGTGAAATGGACCAGTACATGGCTGGTGGTGTCAAGGTGCGCTACATTTTCATGCCGCTGAAAGGGCAGGGCGATTACCGCACAACAGTATCCGTATGGTGCGCTAAAGACCAGAATGAGGCACTCGATATGGCCAAAGCGGGTGCCGATGTTGAAGCCAAAGACTGTGATAACCCGATTGACGAGCACCTGAAGGTGGCGCGTAACCTGGGTGTTCGCGGTACGCCCGCAATTATTCTGCAGAATGGCAGCATGCTGCCAGGCTATGTTCCCGCCAGCAAGCTGTTATCCGAGCTGGATAAGCTGAATCTGTCGACTGCAAAATCAACGACAAACTGATCCGGCTTTTATTCGCCAAGCCATATCAGGCGGGCGCTGTTGGTAAACAGCAGCCCGCTTTTTATTTCCAATCCAGGCCAGATTTTCGCAACGCCATTCCTGTAGAGGTCGAGCTGGGGTCTGTATGCTTCAGTTAATGACGACAGCTGGGTATCATTCTTTACCGGATGGGTTTTATAATCGATGAGCAGGATCTGGTCATCCTTGATGATCAGCCGGTCTATCATGCCGTACACTGAGCGGTTGCCCTGTTTGTAGGTAACGGGCAGCTCATTCAGGGCACGGCGATAATCAACAGGCCTGAATATATCCGCGAATTCGATATTATCGACTGTCTTGCAGGCTTCCTCCATCCAGCTGTCCAGTTCGGTATCATCAGTCGATCCCGATTCATTCCTGATTCTTTGCCTGGTTTGTTCAGCAGACAGGGGGTGGACCCGGGTCATCAGGTCCAGTGCGCGGTGAATGGCTATACCCCGTTTGATGCCGTCATCGGTATGTGCTGGCATATTGCTGTCATTGCTCGCATCAAAGCTGACACTCGGGGCAATCATGTATTCTGTTGTTGCCTGATTGATTACAGGTCTTGTCAATCTGCTGTCGATCTCAATGGCTGGCGGTTCTGCTGGGGATGCGGTAACTGCGATACTGGCATTATCGTAATCGCCGGTGGCAAGATGCAAGATACCATCGACATCAGGCTCGCTGAGCGCTTTCATTGCTGTCTCGATATATTCATACCAGCCTGATTTGTTTTTGCTGGCGCTGCCTGTTACCAGAAGGTATTGCCGGGCCCGGGTTAGCGCGACATAAAGCAGGTTAAGTTCTTCACGTTCCTGAGCTTCCTTCCTGTCTTTCAGGACACCCCGGGTTATCTCGTCGATGGTGTCGTTGCTGGCGATGAGTTGAAACCTGGCCGGTCTGTTGCAATCGGCAGGCCAGTCAACCAGTGCGGAATAGGCGTTGTTATGCCCGCCCCGGTTATCGCAGTCAGCCAGGATGACCACGGGTGATTCCAGCCCTTTGCTGGCGTGGATAGTCATCAGGCTCACACGTGACTGACCATGGGCAGCTACCGGTTCATCGGGTCGTCCGTCTTTGTGATGACGGACACTGCGTAAATAATGCAGAAAATGACTCAAGCTCGGGTAACGGCCGCTGTCCAGTTCGAGTGACAGCTCATGAAAACGCTGTAAATTTGCGCTGACACGCTGCTGCTGTGCAGGAGACACTGATGACACATAGCGCTGAATGATATTCCCTTCAGCATAGATGCGGTCAAGCAGATCGTGTACCGGCATGGTATCGGCAAGTGTATGCCAGTGTGGTAACAGGCGGGCGGCCCGTGTCAACGGATGCTCGTCATCCAGTCCGGCTGCCATCTCAGGCAGTCGCTGATACCATTTTCTGTCCTGATACCGGCATGAGAGTTTGCCGAGATCCTCGTCCGATGCATCGAATATCGGTGATTTCAGCACTTGCGCGATGGCCAGGTTGTTATAAGGCGTTATCAGGGTGTCCAGCAGTCTCTCAAGATCCTGTATTTCCTGGTTATCGAGCAGGCTGCCCCGTTGACTGCCAATAAAAGGAATGCCGCGGTTGCGGAGTACAGATTCATATTCGCCAATGTGCGTGCGATTTCGTAGCAGTATCATGACATCACCAAATTCAACCGGGCGGACACAATCGTCGCCGTTTTCATCTTTCCCGGTGATTAAAAGCTTTTGCTTGATCAGCGCTTCGATCTGGTCGGCAATCAGCTCTGCTTCAGCAACACGGGCTGGTGCAGACTGTTCAATTCTGGGTGCCAGCAAAGGATTCCTGAGCTTGTCCGGTTCACTGTCAATGATCGGGTCTTCTTCCTCATTTTCCAGCTGTTGCAGGGGGAACAGCGATACCCGTCCGGGGACGTGTTGCAAATGTGTGCTGTGGATCGAGAACTCTGGCATATATTGCCGAATGTCATCCTGGTTGAAGATGGCATTCACTGTTTCGATAATTGCAGGTGAGGAGCGTCTGGAAGAATCCAGTTTGACTTCGATTGCAGACATGGATCGCGCGAGGTATGCAGCTGCCTGTTTCTGCAATTGTGGATTGGCACGTCTGAAACTGTAAATCGACTGCTTTTCATCGCCGACGATAAAAAAGCTGCGCTGTCGTTCATTTGCGCCTGCCGCAATTTCTTCCAGCAGCGGTGTGATCAATTGCCATTGTGTTGGATTTGTATCCTGAAACTCATCGATCAATACATGGTTTATACGCTGATCGATTTTGTACTGTATCCAGTGTGCATTATCAGCGTTATTGAGCAACCGGTAGCAGCTCCATTCAAGATCGGTAAAATCGAGTACGCGTAATTCACGCTTGAGTTTCTGGTAAAGCGTTATGTAACGTTGACCGGTGCGATACCAGACCGCATTCAGGTCGAGTGTTTGCATTCGTCTGGTGAGCTCCAGAGCGTACTGCATTGATGAGCAGATCCGTCGGTGCAGGTCGAGGTACGCTGTTTCACCCTCAACACCCATGCGGGCTGCCTGCGTTTTACCTGGTTTACGGGCTCTGGGTTGATGACCGGCTGTCAGAAAAACAGGTAACAGGCGGTTGAATCTGTCTTCGGGGGCGGTGTCTCCCTGCAGCACGTATTCGAGCTGTTGCGCATGGGCAAGATTAGTTTTGGTGTCGTGGCAGCGTAGCAGCTCGGCGAAACGCAGAAGCTCGTGAGAGCTAACATCGGCAAAAAACTGCGTGAAGGGATCGGCTTCTGTGTCGATATGCAGTTGTTGTTGTAATTGCTCG
>JASFVM010000112.1:0-7878 GCA_050049835.1 Gammaproteobacteria bacterium | reverse complement strand
AACCGGTGCGATGACACGTGACGAGCTGAAAGAACTCGCCTGTCTCGGCTTTTCAGCTGACCTGGTGATGCAGAGTTTCTGTCATACAGCCGCGTATCCGAAACCGGTCGATGTCAAGCTGCAACACGAGCTCCCGGATTTCATGCAGACACGTGGTGGTGTTGCTTTACGCCCGGGTGACGGCATAATTCATTCATGGCTGAACCGTATGATCCTGCCGGATACCGTCGGTACCGGTGGTGATTCCCATACCCGTTTCCCGATCGGCATCAGTTTTCCAGCCGGTTCAGGTCTGGTTGCATTTGCAGCCGCCCTCGGTGTCATGCCGCTGGATATGCCGGAATCGGTGCTGGTTCGTTTCAAGGGCAAGATGCAACCGGGAATTACCTTGCGTGATCTGGTTAATGCCATTCCTTATGTGGCGATACAGAAAGGCCTGCTGACTGTCGAAAAGAAAGGTAAAAAGAATGTATTCAACGGTCGCGTACTGGAGATCGAGGGCCTGCCTGATCTTAAAGTTGAACAGGCCTTCGAGTTA
This sequence comes from Gammaproteobacteria bacterium, assembly GCA_050049835.1. Lineage (GTDB taxonomy): Bacteria > Pseudomonadota > Gammaproteobacteria > SZUA-229 > SZUA-229 > JABDQW01. The sequence continues at coordinate 7,340 of JASFVM010000112.1, read as the reverse complement.
TCGGATGCTTCGGCAGAGCGTTCCGCCAACGGCTGTACGGTTCGTCTCAACAAGGAACCGATTATCGAATTCCTGAATTCAAACATTGCCCTGTTGAAATGGATGATCGCGAACGGTTATGAAGACAGGCGTACCTTGCAGCGTCGTATCGATGCGATGGAGGAGTGGCTCAAGGATCCGCACCTGCTTGAACCGGATGCTGATGCTGAATATGCTGAAATAATCGAGATCGATCTTGATGAAATAACAGAGCCGTTGCTGGCGTGTCCCAATGATCCTGATGACATCAAACCATTGTCAGCAGTGGCCGGTGAAAAAATCGATGAGGTTTTCATCGGTTCCTGCATGACCAATATCGGTCATTATCGTGCTGCCAGCAAGGTACTGGATGGCATCACCAGCATACCTACCCGCATGTGGATCGTACCGCCCACAAAAATGGATGCACACCAGCTGATGGAAGAAGGCCATTACAGCATCTTCGGCAAAGCCGGTGCGCGTACTGAGATGCCGGGTTGTTCCCTGTGTATGGGTAACCAGGCGCGGGTCGCCGATAATGCGACAGTGTTATCGACATCGACGCGCAACTTCCCGAACCGGCTGGGTAATGGTGCCGATGTCTACCTTGCGTCGGCGGAGTTAAGCGCAGTCACGGCAACACTGGGTTATATTCCGACAATGGATGAATACATGGAACGGATGAAATCATTTGATGCGTCATCAGCAGATATCTATCGTTATCTGAATTTCGACCAGATCCCGGATTACACTGAAATTGCGGATACCGTCACCGTAGAACTCGCACAGGGATAACCATTGAAAGCCCTGCTCCTCATCGCTGTTGGCGGCGCAGTCGGGGCGGTTCTGCGATACGGCGCTTCCATCAGCGTTTATTCTCTGCTGGGCAGAGGGTTCCCGTACGGCACGCTGTTCGTCAACGTGTCAGGCTCTTTGCTGATGGGGATTCTCAGTGTGCTTATGCTGGAGCGGTTCGACATCGGCCCCGAGTGGCGTGCGGCTATCCTGGTCGGTGTGCTGGGTTCATTCACAACCTTTTCTACATTTTCAATCGAAACGCTCAACCTGCTCGAACAGGGTGATCTGATGCGTGCTATGGCGAACATCGTGTTAAGCGTTTTGATATGTCTTGTTGCGGTCTGGTTTGGTGTATTAATAGGACGTCAAATATGAAAGTTACTGTTGTACGAATATATGTTACTGAAGGCAAACACACTCACGAGAAGATCTTTGAACGCCTGCATGACGAACATAAGGTTAAGGGTGTTACCGTCTATCGGGGTATCACGGGTTTCGGGAAATCCGGTGAGACACATTCATCCACCCTGCTCGACGTGTCATTTGATCTGCCCGTGGTCGTCGAGTTTTTTGATACCGAAGACAATGTTAAAGCAGCGCTGGAAGCCATCAGTGACCTGATTCAACCGGGTCATGTGTTAACATTTGCCGCCGATTTTTCCTGAGTAGCGATAAACCGAGATGCTTGATCCCAAACTGATTCGAACCGATATTGCTGCCGTCGCCGCCCAGCTGAAGCGCCGCGGTTATGATCTTGATGTAGCTGAAATTGAAAGCCTTGAGGTAAAACGCAAGGAATGTCAGGTCAAGACGGAACAACTGCAGAGCGAGCGTAACAGCAAGTCGAAATCCATAGGCAAGGCCAAGGCCGCGGGTGAGGATATCCAGCCTTTGCTTGACGAGGTTGCCGGGCTGGGCGCATCGCTGGATGAGGCAAAAGCCGAGCTGGGCGAAATCCAGGCACAGCTGGATGCTATTTTGATGGGTGTTCCGAACGTGCCGCATGATTCGGTACCCGATGGGAAGGATGAAACGGATAATGTAGAGATACGCTGCTGGGGTGAACCGCGCAAGTTTGATTTTGAAATCAAGGACCATGTTGATGTGGGAGCAGGCCTTGATGCGCTTGATTTTGAAACAGCAAGCAAGCTGACCGGTTCACGTTTTGTTGTAATGCGCGGACAGCTGGCAAGGCTGCACCGTGCACTCATCCAGTTCATGCTTGATTTGCATACCGGCGAACATGGTTATACCGAAGTTTATGTGCCCTATATCGTCAACAGCGACAGTCTTCGCGGGACAGGTCAGCTGCCCAAGTTTGAAGAGGACCTGTTCTGTGTCGATCGAGATGCCGGTTATTACCTGATACCGACGGCCGAAGTCCCGGTGACCAATCTGGCCCGTGGTGAAATCATCGAGGCAGATGATATGCCGCTTAAACTGACCAGTCATACACCGTGTTTCCGTTCTGAAGCGGGATCCTATGGCAAGGATACACGTGGCATGATTCGCCAGCATCAGTTTGAAAAAGTTGAAATGGTGCAGCTGGTCAAGCCTGAGCAGGCATGGGATGCGCTCGAAGAACTGACCGGCCATGCAGAATCGGTATTACAAAAACTTGAATTGCCGTACCGGGTAGTGACCCTTTGTGCCGGCGACATCGGTTTCTCTGCAGCAAAGACCTACGATCTTGAGGTGTGGCTGCCGGGGCAGCAGGCCTACCGTGAGATCTCATCATGCAGCTGTTTCACCGATTTTCAGGCGCGACGTATGCAGGCACGCTGGCGAAATCCAGCAACCGGCAAGCCCGAGCTCGTCTACACCATTAACGGTTCCGGTCTTGCCGTCGGGCGTACACTGGTTGCTATCCTGGAAAACTATCAGCAGGAAGATGGCAGTGTCGCTGTGCCGGATGCATTGAAGCCTTACATGAACGGCATCAAGAAACTGGAAGTTAATAATTAACCGCGAAGACACAAAGAACGCAAAGAGGATAAACCTCGTTGTTTTGTACAAGGCAGGTACAAATCCGATAAGAAAACACTTTAATTGCGTGTTTTAATTATTGCGCCGGTTCGGAATGGTTTTATTAACACGAAGATGGTTTTGCTGGAAACATATGTTCCTGAACATATATAACAACTTTGCGCCTTTGCGGTGAACAAGCTTCCTACAAAGCTCTACAGCGCCGATGCTGTTGCACGTCTTGATCAAATCGCGATCAATGATTACGGCATTCCCGGATATACGCTGATGCGCAGGGCAGGGCGTGCGGTCATCGATGTTGTTATGCAACATTATGCAGATGCACAAACCCTCCTGGTGTTATGTGGTGCCGGCAATAACGCCGGTGATGGTTATGTGGTTGCGCGTCTGGCGCAAGCACGCGGCCTTGACGTGCGCGTGGTCAGCATGATTGATCCGCACCGTCTGCAGGGCGATGCGCAACAGGCATGGCAGCATTGGCAGGAGTGTGGTGAGACAGTCCGTTACCATGACGACTTAACCATAGATGGCGATATCATAATCGACGCGCTCCTGGGCACCGGTTTAACCCGGGAGCTCGAAGGTGACTGGAAGGCGCTGGTACATGCTGTAAACCAGTCAGGTATTCCAGTGATAGCAGTTGATATCCCGTCCGGCTTGAATGCAGATACCGGCGCTATTTCCGGTGCCGCGATTGACGCCCAGCGAACAGTCAGTTTTATCGGCCTGAAAAAAGGCATGTTCACCGGCAGCGGTAAAGCCTGCAGTGGTGATATCAGCTTTGACGATCTCGGTGTGCCGCCGCCGGCCTGTGAATCTGTAGAGCCGGCAGCGGAGCTGTTGCGTTACCCCACGCAGTGGTCATTACCGGCGCGAAGGCACGATACGCACAAGGGCAACAACGGCCATGTCCTGGTTATCGGCGGAAACCATGGCATGCCGGGGTCTGTCATTCTGGCGGCACGCGCCGCCCTGCGAGCCGGGGCCGGCCTGGTGTCGGTTGTTACCCGGGCGGATCATATCAATGCTGTCGCCGCAGCGTGCCCGGAATGTATGGTACATGCCAGCAGTAATGGCGAGATCGGTGCGGGTTTGGTCGAAAAAGCCGATTACATTGCGATCGGTTGTGGCCTCGGGCAGGACGCATGGGCACAACGCCTGTTGTATCTTGCGCTGGAATCAACCATCCCAATGGTGGTGGACGCAGATGCGCTGAATTTGCTGGAGGCAAGGGACTATTTGCGCCTGACCGAGGACTGCATTATTACACCCCATCCCGGTGAAGCTTCGCGCTGCCTGGAAATGGGAAAGCGTGAAATACAATCCGACCGTTTTCGGACAGTGCAGTTGTTGAGAGAAAAATGTAATGCGTATATCGTCCTCAAAGGCTCGGGTACGATTATTCAGCATCACGGTCTGCCGCAGATTTGCGCATTCGGCAATCCCGCCATGGCTACAGCGGGAATGGGCGATGTGCTCAGCGGGATGATTGCTTCGCTGGCAGCACAGCGTAAAGTCCAGGGCGGGGACCTGGGCAGGGCAGTGACAGCCGCTGTATGCCTGCATGCCATCGCCGCAGACAAGGCCGCTCGTGGCGATGATCGTGGCTTGATGGCGACCGATGTGATTGAACATATTCGGGCAGCCGCGAGGTGGCAGGAGCAGGATGGATGGGTACAACCATAGCCAGGGTTGTGTGCTCCGAGAGCGAGCTTGAAGCCTTCGCCGGTCAGCTCGCCAGCCGCGCTTCAGCCAGCCTGGTCGTCTATCTCAGGGGCCCTCTCGGCGCCGGTAAAACTACATTTGCACGCGGATTTTTGCGTGGTCTGGGTTACACCGGGGTCGTGAAAAGTCCGACCTATACGCTGGTAGAACCGTACAGCTTCTCAACCGGCCTGATGTGCTTTCACTTTGATCTGTATCGACTGGCTGATCCGGAAGAGCTTGAATTTACCGGCATCCGTGATTATTTCAATGCTGCGTCGATATGTCTGGTCGAATGGCCGGAAAAAGCAGCCGGGTTTCTGCCGCAAGCCGATATTGAATGCGAGCTCGAGTATCATGATCAGGGCAGAAAAATGAAGCTAAGCTCCTGTTCTGCAAGGGGTGAACGCCTGATGTTGCAGATAGAAGCTGATTAATTACTCTAGCTTAGTACGCTATCTAGTTAAAAAATAAATAAAAAATATTTTGAATTTTCTTGCAAATCTGTTAAAAATAACCAAACTATAACCACGTGTACATGGAAACGATGATCGCTTTCTAAAAACTATGGAAAATAATCGTCGACAATTTTTAAGACAACTTGCAGGCCTTGGTGGCATTGCAACCATGTCTGCAGTTCCATTTGTAGCCAAAGCAGCAGCTTCAGCTAAAGTCAGGGACATTCGTTTGTCCACGCATAACGGTTATATCCGTCTTGTCTTCGACCTGGACAGGACTGTCGATCACTCAGTCTTTTCACTCAATAATCCGGAACGTATCGTTCTCGATCTCAAGAACACCAAAATGACACATGGCATGGTTGACCGTGTCAGTGCCAATTCACTGATCCGGGGCATTCGCAGTGGTGTGCGCGACGGTGATGATTTGCGGGTTGTTTTCGACCTGCAGCAAGCAGTAAAACCCAGAAGTTTTCTACTCGGACCATCGGGTAGTTCAGGACATCGGCTGGTGCTTGATCTGCACGATGAGCAAGTAAAACCGACTGTTAGCCAAAAGAAAAAATTACGTGATGTCATTGTCGCCATCGATGCCGGACATGGCGGCAAGGACCCGGGTGCTACCGGCAAAAAAGGCACCTATGAAAAAACAGTGACACTGCAGATCGCGAAAAAGCTGGAGAAAAAGATTAATGCTCAAAAGGGCATGAAAGCCGTTCTGGTCAGAAAAAATGATCGCTTCATGCGTTTGCGTGATCGTATCCGCAAGGCTCGTGAAAATGATGCTGACATGATGATTTCACTGCACGCCGATTCATTCCCGGATCCGCGCGCAAGAGGCTCTTCTATCTATGCGCTGTCAGTGGATGGTGCGACATCGGAAACCGCCAAGCTGCTGGCAGAAAAAGAAAATGCAGCAGACCTGTTGTTTGGCGATGTTGATCTGGCTGTTGAAGACGAGATGGTCAAGGAAGTGCTGTTTGATCTCTCACTCACCGGTACTATCCAGTCCAGTCTCGATATCGGTGATGAAATCCTGCGGCAGATCAAGAGCGTTAACCGAGTACACAAGAAGCAGGTACAACAGGCGGGTTTTGCTGTACTCAAGGCACCAAACATACCATCTATATTAATTGAGACCGCATTTATCTCCAATCCGCGCGAAGAAAAGAATCTGAAAAGTTCTGCCCACCAGAAGAAGGTCGCCCATGCGATCAGCAAGGGCGTGACCAATTATTTCGCACGCAAGGCGCCACCGGGTACGTGGCTGTCTGCAAGTGCAGCAGAATATAAAGTGAAATCTGGAGATACCCTGGGCGGCATAGCCCAGAAATATCAAACCAGTGTCGAGAATTTGCGTGCCCGCAATGCGATGCACACAAGTAGCCTGAATGCAGGTCAGGTGTTGAAAATCCCGGTGAGTTAATAAGCCAGATTAACTGGTAACCCATAATAAACAATACTCACATATTCCCTGCTTGATGGCCCTTTAACAAGGGCCATTTTTTTTGCCCGGAAATTCTCGATTTGAGTGTTTATTGTGTGGTCTGGGTAAGGACAAAATCGATGCCACTTTCGAACTGGTTATCAGCCGATATCTCGAACGTCGGTTCCTCTGCTGTTGCCAGATTGAGTTTGGCCATCTGCTCGGGGGATACGCGAATACGGTATTCGCCAAGCGGTATCTTGCTGATCACATAGAAGCCGTCATATTCGGTTGTCGTCGTCTTGATCACGCGGTTACGTTCATCAACGACTTCGATCGTGACCCGACCGGCCGGAACTTCCCTGCCATTTCTTGCGAGATATACGGTGCCGTCAATTTCACCACTGGTGAAGATCGGGAAGTCGAGCTGCATGGCCTGGCCGGGTCGGGGAACAATACGCATGCCTTCCAGGGCAGGTGACCAGAGCGGATCTTCCAGGGTAGCGGTAGCAATGGCAAGATTAACAGGAACATGTTCGGTTATACCGGTGATAAAGGCAATGCCTGATGCGTTGGTGCGTACCTGCTGATAGCCGTTATTAATGGTGAAACCAACATTCTCAATGGGTTCATCACCTTCATTGAACAGACCATCCTGGTTGTTATCCAGGAACACACGTGCTGAGACACTGCCCCTGCCTGCAATGGAGAGTGCGTGAGGTACCCATTTGTTTTCTCTCGGTTCTCTGCCCAGGCCGATCGAGAATCGGGCATCAAGACTTACGATGTCGTCGGTATTGTATCTGGCGCCCAGTGACAGGTTGAAGCTGCCGACAGCTTTGGAAGCAGAAACACTCACTTCTGTCAGATCAGCGCGTAACGAATGATTAAGGCCGTAAGTGAACTGAAAGTTCTTATACAGTGGTGGTCTCAATGTAAGGTTAACATTG
>JASFVM010000111.1:0-7907 GCA_050049835.1 Gammaproteobacteria bacterium | reverse complement strand
AAGGCAATGAGTTTTCTATATCAAAGTCGATCGAAGAAGACCTCCACTTCTGGGTCGCTTTTTTTGTGTTACCGATGTTTGCGTTTGTAAATGCCGGTGTCGATTTACGCCAGGTGTCTCTTGAAAACATGCTTGGCCCGGTGCCGCTTGGCATCATGGCCGGACTCTTCCTTGGCAAGCAGATCGGTGTGTTCGGTTTCAGCTTTATCGCGATCAAGCTCAAGTTGGCGACGCTCCCGAAGAACAGCACATGGCTGCAACTGTATGGTGTTTCTGTATTGACGGGCATCGGCTTTACCATGAGTCTGTTTGTAGACTCGCTCGCCTTCAAGGACGATGCGTTGTATGAATATGCAGATCGTCTCGCTATCCTTTCAGCCTCTTTCCTGTCAGGCGTCGTCGGCTACCTGATTCTCAGATGGAGCAAGGGCTGTAACGTGGAAACCAAATACGAATGAGCCATTTAAACAGAGCCTTTATATTTCTTTTATCCCTGCTCTTATTATTTGCCTTAACTTCAGCTTCGCATGCTGAGGAAGACCCGTATGCGGATCTTGAGGCATTGTCGAGCCAGATTAAGACCATCAATTACAGGCTTGATCGCGGCAATTTTGACCAGGAAGACCTGGCACGATGGACCAAGGTATCGATCAAACTTGGTAGTGAGGCTTCTGTTTGTGTTGACGATTACAAAGCCAGAATAGAAAAAATACAGGCGTCAATAGACGGCCTCGGCGAGAAAGTTAAAGGCGAAGCTGAAGATGTCACCAAGCAGAGAGAAACTTTACAGAAGGAAAAAGAAGAGCTCGACAAGGCGCTGGCAAAGTGTAACGTTTACAAACAGACAAGCGAAAAGGTCAATGAACACATAACACTCGCTGAAAAATCCTTTTTCCAGGAAAAATATCTTGCGCGCGGTCCCCACATTTTCATCCTGGTCACTGAATACCTGAAAAATCCTTTCGAGCTGATCACCGGGTCAGGCGAATTCTTCTGGAAACACACGGGCCTGCAACAACTGGACAAGGATGACGCGATTTCTGCTCTCGTCTTTGTGCTGCTAGCAGCACTTATTGGAATATGGATGCGCCGGCTGCTGTTGAAGCTTGAACATCGGATTAAATGGATCGATGATTTTTCTGAACATTTCGCACAGGCGGCGCTGACAACTTCGGCGCGATATTTACCCTGGCTGCTTGGCGCTTCTACTGCGGCCCTGTTTCTTTATGTTAAAACCAAAAGCATTTCACCAACGCCGTTTATCACTACGCTGGCGATAACACTGTCAATCTATCTCGCCTTCATTACCATCGTTCGTTTTATATTTTCGCCTGTAAAGCCCGCGAAGACATTTTTCGACTTCACCCCGGGTATTGCCGTTAAACTCTCACGACGCTTGCGCATACTTGCCACCGTCGCCTTCATTGGATACATGGCCTTTTATACCGTGTTCTCTGAAAGTATTCCCGAGCTCAATCGCTTATTGCTAAGGGATATTTTCTCATTACTGATCGTGCTGAACCTGATATGGCTTTTCATGGTTCTGGTGCGCTCACCAAAACTTGCGAATATACGCTGGCTACTGATAACACTCATCATTATCTTTGCGCTTTCATTGATCACCGAATGGGCCGGATACCGGAATCTCGGTCTGCATGGCCGCCGCGCAGTCCTGCTCACCTTTATTGTTCTTATGGTATTCATGACTGTCTCGAAGTTATTCAGGGACCTGTTCAATGCCATCGACGAGGGCACTTATGACTGGACCAGGCGCCTGCATGAAAAACTGGGTGTTGGTGACAAGAAGGTGTTGCCTGGCCTGGTCTGGTTAAGGCTGGTAACCACCATCATAATCTGGGGCGGTTTTGGCTACATCTTGCTGATCTCATGGGACCAGTCCGGCGCTATCATTGAACACACGCGCAACTACATCGTAAACGGTTTCACCATAGGCGAATTCAGGATCGTACCCGGCAAGATACTGCTGTCATTACTGTTCTTTACTCTCATCATCCTATCGACAGGCTGGATCAAACGCCAGCTTGAAATCAACTGGCTCCCAAAAACATCGATGGAGCGGGGTGGCCGTGAAGCTGTTGTCACCATTACCGGTTATATCATGTTTGTCGTTGCCGCTCTTATCGCGCTCTCTGTATCAGGATTTGACTTCAGCAACATCGCCATCATTGCCGGCGCGCTTTCGGTCGGTATCGGTTTCGGTTTGCAGAACATCGTTAATAATTTTGTTTCAGGGCTGATACTTCTGTTCGAACGGCCAATAAGAAGAGGTGACTGGGTCCAGGTCGGCACAACCGAAGGTTACGTAAAGGACATAAATATACGCTCGACACGCATTCTCACTTTTGATCGCTCTGACGTTATTGTGCCAAATTCAGAGTTAATATCCGGTCAGGTAACAAATTACATGCTGGGTGACATACGTGGTCGCGCAATAATCAAGGTTGGTGTTGCCTATGGCAGCGATACTGAAAAAGTAAGGCATATCCTTACACGGGTTGCCGAAGAGAATGAAGTGGTAGTGAATGATGCGACGTCGCCACAACCATTGGTACTGTTTCGTGGCTTTGGTGACAGCTCTCTTGATTTTGAGCTACGTGTCCACCTTTATGATGTTGACAGACGATTAAGCACAATGAGTAATCTTAACTTTGCCATTGACAAAGCATTCCGTGAGGAAGGTATTGAAATTCCATTCCCGCAACGTGATGTGCACGTTAAAGATTTACCGGATAAAAATACCGGGGATTAAACACACATAGCACCGCCAATATTGAGCAGCAGCTATCCCTGTCAGAGCATAAAAAAGTTGACCGCTAATAATGCAAATTATTCGAATCGTGTTCATGAATGTGGCTGTTTGCCTTTATCGATTCTGTCTTGAGCAACTTACAATCTCGCTTCGCCTTTTTTGTGTTTTCACAGATAATGAGATGAGCCCTGGCATTAGCTCATACAGCAACCTGTATGCATACTGTGTGTCATGACAATAAGCCACAATGATGCTCGGAAAAGATCCCGGATTTCGCTTTGCCAAACCCGGACGAAACCACTATAACAATACATTACAAGTACTGATTAAGCATCAATGGCATTTCTACGATCCCCGGTCACCCCAGATCAATACCGAGATGGGCGTATTCATCGAAAGTCAGGAGTAATCGATCGTGATATACAGACTGAGAACAGCTGGCGCGTGGAACAGAATGTCTAGGGAGAACTGCAATGGGTCAAAGACGTGGAAACGGTATCCTCACAACCAGCAAGGAACGGGTGGCAACGCGTCCAGGATGTCTTCTTCAGGGCTGTGCCGAAATAATACTATTAATCGTTATTTGCTAGGCTGGAGCACAAACACTGAGAAAGCTCACTTGAACATGAGCCTGCTATTAAAGATCCGGCTTGCATAGTTGCAATTGCAGTTATTTTGCTGGCGGGCTGCAGTACGCTTTCACCGGATGAAGAGGGACCATCGCGGGCCGAACTGGACGCGATGGGCAACAAGACCATTGCCACCTTGCTCGAAACCAGACCGGAATTACAGGAATTATTAGATAACTCGTCTGGATACGCCGTGTTGGGTATGACCATCACCAGGATACCGCTTGTCGGCACAGGCGTTGGCTACGGCGTAGTAGTCGACAAAAGAACCAACACACATTCCTATATCAAGATATCGCCATTCGAAGCCGGTGGCGGCATGGGTGCGGAGAAATTCAAGGTACTCATTGTCTTTGATGATGGCAAGCTTGTCGATCGAGCCGCAGCAGGTACCTGGCACTATGAGGCCGGTGCCGACGCTGTCGGCGGGGGCGACAGTGCCGAAGCTGCGACTTCTAAATCTGACAGGGACAGGGGTTACAAGGCGTTCAAAATTAGCGATAGCGGTGTCTGCGTTCGAGTAACAGTTCGTGTTGCACGCGCCAAACCTTACCTGACTGATTAAACGCGGATATAGTCAGCGTTCCAGCAAGTAGATCAGATCCATTGACTGCCTGGCTCCGGTGCTTGCCTCGAGGCTGAAACCTCGGCCAAGCGTGTAACGAATCCTGAATGCACCGGGCTGTCCCAGCGTACCAAACACATAGCGTACGTACAGTTTGTCGTTGATACGTTTACCCGCGACCATGGCTGCTTCATTGGCCTCATTGGTTTCAAAGCTGACTTCGTCCAGGCCGAATCTGCCGCTTTGATCGGGAAGCAATTGTTGCAGACCGAGTGCCAGGGCTGCACCACTGGCGTCACTGTCAGAAGTTGCAGGGCGATCGAGCAACAGGAACGATAAAACATCGCGCTCGCTCATCGTGGGTCGTGAGAACGGTTCAGTCTTAATATTCTGCGCCGTGCCCGTGAGACGAAGACCAATCGTGTACTGCCGGCCATCATAAAAAGACTCGCGGCTGACCTGGATATTCACCAGCGGATCATCCAGTGGTCCGGTAAAGGTGAGTTCACCCTGGTCCACGCGCAGTTCCTTGCCGTAACCCGTGAGAAACCCGTCGCGCACGCGCACTGTACCACTGCTTTGCAGAAAACCACCGCGTCCCTGTGTCAGCCTGAGCTTGCCATCCAGCCGGCTGTTGAGGCCAAAACCATTAAACCGCACTTCGTCACCCAGCACCACCTCGACATCACCGGTAATGATGGTTTCTTCTGCTTGTTCAATCGCGCCTTCAGGTGCATGCACAATAACATCTGCGGAACGTGCGACTGCCGTTCTGGGTAACTGGCGAATCTGTGCGGTGGCGCGTGGAATCACCAATGTGCCGCTGATATCGAACACATCTTCACTGATACGCAGCATCAGGTCTGGTGATGCGTCAACACTCAGGTTAGGCAGTCGCACGCTGGCCAGGTCTGTACCCTGAATACGGATATCAGCTGCCAGACCGGGCTCATCTGTTGCGCGCACTTCACCAGTGATGTTGGCAATGCCTTCTCCTGAACTCAGTTTGCCCGACACCAGTAGCTTGTCGCCACCTTTACTCTCTGCCGCGATATTAATCTCACGCAAGATAACGCCGGCAGCCGGCAGCCCCAATATGCCATCCGCAAGATAAGCACCACCGTTAAACAATGGATCACCCAGTGTGCCGCCTGCAGTCAGGTTGATTGTAAGATCACCCTGCAATTCTCCCGGATCCGCCACCTTCTGGAGCAACGGCCTCAACAGTGCGATGTTCGGCAACCGGCCCCTGGCTTCTGCCTTCAGGGGGCTATCAGGATCCAGCGGCCCACTGACATTCGCGCTGGCATTCATCTTCAGCCCCTGTTCACCCGAAAGATTCGCAACCAGATTTGTTTGCGTGGCTTCCGACTCGAGATCGATGCGGACCTGATCGAAGCGGGTCTGAAACGTCTCGATATTGTCGGCATAACTCACTACCGTCGCGGATTGCACCCAGTGCATTTGTGCTTGCAGGCCTGCGTTATCACGTATCAGCTTGAAATCGGCATTGACCTGACCATCAACGCTGTAACCCTCTGCCAGCAACGGTTGCAATGTGCTCAGGGCAAAGTTGTTGATAGCTGCCGCCGTTTGCAGACTTTCTGAATCCCAGCGGCTGCCGTCAATGCAGATGCCGGATTTACCTTGTTTCCAGCAGTGTGCGCTCAGCTCTCCAGTCGCTTGCGACAGGCGTAGTTCCGGGTTCTGTTCCAGCGACCAGCTGTCGAAGCCATCAGGTCGGATCAGGCCATAATCAAAACGTCGAATCAGTCGCTTGCCGTCCCAACTGCCGTTGGCGCGAAGTTCAACATCGACCACGCCATCGCGCACCTTCAGGGATGATTGATGCTCGGCAAGGGTGCCTTGCAAGTTGTAGTCAAGACTGCCTAGCTCCTGGTTGCCGGCAACCAGTCCGGTAACGGCCAGATTCAGCGCCAGCCTGTTATCGCTCTGTATGTTGCCGTTCACGACCAGTGTTTGCAGCGAGTTTGTCTGGTATGACACCGAAGTCGCTTGCGCGGTCACTCGACCCTGCGGTTGGTCGAGACTGCCGCCGAGCACGATTGAAGCATCAAGTGCGCCCGACAGTCCGGGCCATAGCAGCGCCAACTCGGGAGCATCTGCCTTGATCCAACCTTCCAGTTGCTTACCCAGTTTCACATCGGCGGAGAGTTGATTCGTGCCTGCCTTGATTTTGCTATCAATCGCGGCCAGTTTTCCCTCGCGCCATTGCACACGGCCAACACCGTCCAGGTCTTTTTCAGCGATGCTGGCTTTTGCTGTGGTTACATCAATGGCAAAAGCATCGGCTGATTCAATCTGCAGCGCGGCAGTAAATCCGAGCCGGCCCGGCAATTCGCTGCTGATCTGAGCGGTATCAATCGCTTGACCATTGATGGCCAGCTGGCCTCGCAGACCATCGCCATAATTAATCTCTCCTGAACCGCTGACAAGTCCATCAAAAACATCGATGGCATAGTTCTCGATAGTCACTCCCACCAGGTCGGCGAAGGCCTGGAGTTGCATGAGTGCTTCCGGCCAGTCCCCAAGCTTCACCCTGTTGCTGCCGCTGACACGCGCAGAAACAAAATCACTGCTTATTGTGATACTGCCATTGTTGCTATACAGCTCGGTCTCACCCGGAAGGCGCACACTCTGCCAGTCGGCCATGCCTTCGAGTCTCGGGCCGGTAAACAGGTCAAAGATATGACCATTGAAATTCACTGTTTCAGGCAGATTGATCACCTGGGTAAATGCGAGTTTATCGATATTGCCGTTGAAACTACCCGCGCCGCCGATGTTTTCAGCCGGCATTACCCAGCTGGCATCGACTTGCAGGCGGCCCGGTTGCGGCCCGGAGAGTTCGCCACTGGTTTGCAGATCAATGCCAGCGATCTGCGCGGCCGCTTTTTCAATTTCCAGCCGTCCATGCCCGATGCTGCCGGCAACATTCAGCTTGTTGAACTCTGCCGCCGCCACGCGCAATTTGTCGAGTTGCCCGGACTCTACCGTTATCTGCAGCGGAATCTGTAGCCAGAACAATGGATCATCGATTGATTCTTGCGCCGGGGTATCGCCTTGATCATCGCCTGGTTCCCTGGCGGATTCATCCGTGCTCTCCAGAATATCGATGCTCAGCTCTGCAAGACGTGCACTTTTGATAGCAATGATGCCGGCCAACAAACTGGCCGGGCGCCAGCTAACCACTATGTCCGTGGCACGTATTTCAGCCAGGGGCAGTTCGATATACAGGTTCTCGACACCGAGTCCGGCTGCAAGGGTACCGGAAATGCCGCTCACCTCTATCGTAACCGGCGAAAAACCAAGTCCCTGCTGCAGCAACCAGCGGCTGCCCTGCTCGGTCCTCACCAGCCATGCCAGCAGCAGCGACAATATGACAGTCGTCAGAACGGTGATGATTGCGGTTATCTTGAGTGCGCGCACTAGAGGTCAGGCCCCAGGGTGATGTGAAAACGGTATTCATCCGGCGCGTTGTCTTCCAGCGGAAACGCAACGTCAACGCGGATGGGCCCAAGCGGTGAATACCAGCGGATACCAACACCGACACCGGTTGCCGGATTTAAATCGCTCAATCTGTCATAGGCATTGCCGCTATCGATAAATGCTGCCACTGACCAGTCTTTTGCAAATATCTGGTCAAATTCGATACTGCCAACGAGCAGATTTTCGCCGCCGATGACAGCGCCGAACGGATCCGTCGGGCCAAGTGATTTATAGGCATAACCGCGCACACTGGTGTCACCACCGGCGAAGAAACGCACCGATGCCGGCAGGGTGTCGAGTTCATCGATCAGGGTAAAACCGGCTTCGCCACGGGTTAATACACGGCCACCTGACCAGAGTCCGAATACCCATTTCGTATCACCAAACAGTTGCGCAAAGCTGGTATCCGCGATCAGTCCTTCTACGGCTGCGCGGG
>JASFVM010000110.1:0-7943 GCA_050049835.1 Gammaproteobacteria bacterium | reverse complement strand
TCGTTTGATCGCAACCTGATAGATAAGCAGAATTCACGACGGAAAATATGATGGCAACAAAGAAGAAAGGCCTTGGTCGCGGCTTGAATGCTCTGCTCGGTGGCCCTGAAGCAGTAGAGGCGATGACCACAGTTGAGCACGAAGATGAACTGAGGGAGCTGGCGATAGACCTGATCAGGCGGGGCCCCTGGCAGCCACGTACCCATTTCGATGAGGAATCGCTCAAGGAACTGGCCGACTCTATCCGCTCGCAGGGTGTGGTCCAGCCGATTGTGGTACGCGCCGCTGCCGACAGCGGTTACGAGATCGTCGCCGGTGAACGACGCTGGCGGGCAGCCCAGCTTGCCGGTCTGGAGCAGGTGCCGGCAGTCATCAAGCATTTTGATGACCAGACCGCGGCAGCGGTTTCCCTGATCGAGAATATTCAGCGTGAAAACCTGAATCCGCTGGAAGAGTCAGTCGCATTGCAGCGACTGATTGACGAGTTCGGTATGACACATCAACAGGTTGCCGACACGGTTGCACGTTCGCGGACTGCGGTAACCAACCTGCTACGGCTGCAGGACCTGAATGCCGATGTTAAGGAGTTGCTGGAAAATCGTACCATCGAAATGGGCCATGCGCGCGCACTGCTCGGTGTCACCGGCGCGGTGCAAAGCCAGCTTGCCAGGGAAACGGCGAAAAAGGGTTTGTCGGTTCGTGAAACCGAGCAGCTGGTCCGCAAGACGCTGAATCCGCCAAAGAAAAGCAAGCCGTTGAGCAAGGATCCTGATATCAGAAAACTGGAAAGTGATTTATCAGAAAAGCTCGGGGCTGCCGTTAATATCCACCAGAAAACAAAAGGCAAGGGACGGCTGGAAATCAGCTACAGCTCGCTGGATGAACTTGATGGTATTCTGTCGCACATCAAGTAGCGATACGTGCATAAAATCTTTTTATAACAATATATTAACTTGACCATCAAGAGCCTGCTACTTATAATCTGCGCGCGTTCTAAAGCCGCGCAAAATGTCTCCTGCGCTGAAGGTTGGTACCATTGTCGACAGAAACGATAAATCGGCAAACAGCGAGGCAGGCAACAGGCTTCATCCTTGCGCAACTGGCAACAACAATTATATTGTCTGCTATTTTTCTCGGCTGGTACTGGCCGAGTGGCTGGACAGCGGCCTATTCGGCGCTGACCGGCGGTATGATCGCGACGCTGGCCAACGCCTGGTTTGCAATCAAGGTTTTCGCCGGCAGGCAGGCAGAAGAACCGGCGGTTGTTCTGAGGAGCTTCTACTGGGGTGAGCTGAACAAGATTTTATTCACGTGCGCCATGTTTGTCGCCGCCTTTGTGCTGATCAGGCCCGTGAATGCTGCAGCCCTGTTGGCTGTTTATTTTTTTGTACACATGACACCTGCTGTGGTAAATGTTTTCAGCAGACGCAAATAAAGAGAGCAAATAATGTCGGGTGAAGGCCAGACCGCAGGAGAATACATCAAGCACCATTTGCAGAACCTTACCTTTGGTAAGTTTCCGGAAGGTCATGAGCATGCCGGTCAATGGGGCCTGGCTCACAACGCACAGGAAGCCAGGGAAATGGGTTTCTGGGCTATCCATGTCGATACCATGTTCTGGTCGATCATCCTCGGTGTCCTGTTTCTCTTTCTGTTCCGCAAAGTCGCCAGAAATGCAACGTCTGGTGTCCCGGGCGGTATGCAGAATTTCGTTGAATGGATTGTCGAATTCGTTGATTCAACCGTAAAAGGAGCCTTCACCGGTCGTAATGCCATGGTTGCACCGATGGCGCTGACCATTTTTGTCTGGGTGTTCCTGATCAACTTCATGGATTTGATTCCGGTCGACTGGTTGCCGCAGGTTGCGACCCTGATCGGTCATCATGTATTTGGTATGGATCCACACCATGTTTACTTCAAGGTAGTGCCATCAACCGATCCTAACGCGACCTTTGGTATGGCGCTGTCAGTATTCGCACTGACGATTTTCTACAGTTTCAAGATCAAGGGGCCGATCGGTTTCGCCAGTGAACTCACGCTGCATCCGTTTTCATCAAGCAACAAGATAGTCCAGTTGCTGTTTATTCCAATCAATTTCCTGCTCGAATTTGTCGCCCTGCTGGCCAAGCCGTTATCACTGTCTCTGCGTCTGTATGGCAACATGTTTGCCGGTGAAATGATATTTATCCTGATCGCACTGATGTACGGTGGCGGTCTGGCACTCGGAATTTTCGGTGGTGTACTGCAGATGGGATGGGCGATTTTTCACATCCTTATCATTACGCTGCAGGCCTACATCTTTATGACGCTGACGATCGTTTACATGGATCTGGCATACCAGACCGGCGAAGAACATTAACAAAGAATCAAATTAAGTATTTTTTACTAGGAGAAAATCAATGACTGAAGTAACTGCAATGCTGTACATCGCAGGCGCGCTCATGATGGGTCTGGGTGCTCTTGGTGCTGCCATCGGTATTGGTGTGCTGGGTGGACGCTTTCTGGAGGGCGCTGCTCGCCAGCCAGAGCTTATCCCGCTGCTGCGTGGCCAGTTCTTCCTGATGATGGGTCTGACCGATGCGGTGCCGATGATCGCGGTTGGTGTGGCTTTCTACGTCATCTTCGCTGTTGCCGGATAATCAGCAAATTAAACAGGAACGGTATTAGCGTATGAATATCAATTTGACGCTGATTGGTCAGTCAATCACATTTGCCCTGTTTGTGTGGTTCTGCTACGCATTTATCTGGCCGCCACTGGTCAATGCGCTTGCTGCACGCAAGAAACAGATTGCAGATGGCCTGGCTGCTGCAGAACGTGGCCAGCACGAGCAGGAGCTGGCTGAGAAAAAAGCGGCAGAGCAACTGAAGCAGGCCAAAGGCCAGGCGGCGGATATCATTGCCCAGGCACAGAAACGTGCGACGGAAATCGTTGATGAAGCCAAGGACGATGCCAGAACCGAAGCCGAGCGTATCAAGGCTGGAGCCAATGCTGAAATCGAGCAGGAAGTAAACCGTGCCCGCGAGCATTTACGCAAGGAAGTCGTTACCCTGGCTATTGCCGGTGCGGAAAAAGTGCTCAAACGTGAGGTTGATGCCGAGGCACATGCCGGCTCACTGAACGACCTGGCGACACAGCTCTAGGACGATCAATGGCAGAATACACAACTTCAGCACGCCCTTATGCAAGAGCCGTTTATACCCTGGCAACAGAAACATCCTCTGTTGAGCCCTGGGGTGAAGCGCTGGCGCTTATGGCCGCTGTTGCTGCTGATGCAAGCATGCAGGAACTGCTCGACAAGCCGCAACTGAGTAAAGAGCAGAAAGGTGAACTGATGCTCAGAGTTACGTCAGACAAGCTGGATCAGCAACAACAGAACCTGATCAGGCTGATGGCCCATAATGGCCGTCTTCGCGCGCTTCCCGAAGTTGCCCATCAGTTCGAAGTTTTCCGTGCTGAAGCTGAAGGCAAGGTTGATGCAGAAGTTGTTTCTGCCTTTCCGCTGACCGGGGAACAGGAACAGGCAATTACCGAAATGCTGAAAAGCAAACTGGGCCGTGATGTATCCATCACCACTGCAACCGATGAATCGCTTATCGGTGGTGTAGTTATCAAGGCCGGAGACACAATTATCGATGGTTCGATGAAATCCCAGCTTGAGTCGCTGGCGCTGACATTGGGCCGTTAAGAGGAAAGTATAATGCAGCTGAATCCATCTGAAATCAGTGAACTCATCAAATCCAGAATCGAGAGTTTCGAATCGACCGTCGAGGCCCGAACCGAAGGTACCGTGGTCAGTCTGACTGACGGCATTCTTCGTATTCACGGCCTGGCCGATGCCATGCAGGGTGAAATGATCGAGCTGCCGGGCGATACCTATGCCATGGCACTGAACCTGGAACGTGACTCGGTCGGTGCGGTGGTGCTGGGTGCGTACGGTCACCTGTCGGAAGGTGATACGGCCAAATGCACCGGGCGTATTCTCGAGGTGCCGATTGGTGATGAGCTGCTCGGTCGAGTCGTCGATGCGCTGGGTAACCCGATTGATGGTAAGGGGCCAGTCAACACCAGTCAAACCGCGCCTATCGAAAAGATCGCGCCGGGCGTGATCGAACGTAAATCGGTTGACCAGCCCGTGCAGACCGGCTTGAAATCCATTGACGCGATGGTACCGATAGGCCGTGGCCAGCGCGAGTTGATCATTGGCGACCGCCAGACAGGTAAAACTGCAGTCGCGATCGATGCCATTATCAACCAGGCCAAATCAGGTATTAAATGTATTTATGTGGCGGTTGGCCAGAAAGCATCGACAGTCTCCAATATCGTGCGCAAGCTGGAAGAGCATGATGCGATGCAACATACCATTATCGTAGCCGCCACCGCAGCTGAATCCGCTGCCATGCAGTACATTGCACCCTATTCCGGTTGTACCATGGGCGAATATTTTCGTGACCGCGGCCAGGATGCACTGATTATTTATGATGATTTGACCAAGCAGGCCTGGGCGTATCGCCAGGTATCGCTGCTGTTGCGTCGTCCACCGGGCCGTGAATCCTATCCGGGTGATGTGTTCTACCTGCATTCACGCCTGCTGGAACGCGCATCACGTGTTAACGCCGAATATGTCGAGGAATTTACCAATGGTGAAGTCAAAGGCAAAACAGGCTCATTAACCGCTTTGCCGATCATCGAGACCCAGGATGGAGACGTTTCCGCATTCGTACCGACCAACGTAATTTCGATCACGGATGGTCAGATCTTTCTTGAATCTGATTTGTTCAATGCAGGTATTCGACCTGCAATCAACGCGGGCCTTTCAGTATCTCGAGTAGGCGGTGCTGCCCAGACCAAGATCATCAAGAAGCTTGGTGGCGGTGTCCGTCTGGCCCTGGCCCAGTTCCGTGAACTGGCCGCTTTCGCCCAGTTTGCTTCTGATCTTGATGACGCAACCCGTGCGCAGCTGGAACGCGGAGAACGTGTAACCGAACTGATGAAACAGCCACAGTACACGCCGATGACGATTGCTGAAATGGCTTTTTCGCTGTTTGCAGCCAATGAAGGTTATCTGGATGACGTTGAAACCAGCAAGGTCGTTGATTTTGAAGCCGCCATGCAGGCTCATCTGAAGAGCAACAATAGCGATTTGCTCGACAAAATCAACGAGACCGGTGATTACGATGATGACATCGAAGCCGCCATGCGAGCCGCGCTGGATGATTTCAAGGCCAATGGCGTCTACTAACAATAGAGTTACGACGGGACTACGGGACAGATAAATGGCAGGTGCAAAAGAAATACGCTCCAAGATCAAGAGTATTCAGAATACTCAAAAGATCACCAAAGCCATGGAAATGGTTGCTGCAAGCAAGATGCGCAAGGCGCAGGATCGCATGCATGCCTCGCGTCCCTACGCCGAGAAGATCCGTAATGTTCTTGCACACCTGGCACAGGCCAACCCGGAGTACAAACACCCTTACCTGGTTGAGCGTGATGAAGTCAGACGTGTTGGTTATATCATCGTATCAACCGATCGTGGCCTCTGTGGTGGTTTGAACACGAATATGTTCAAGGCGGCTGTAAGGGAAATGATCGAATGGGACAGTAAGGATGTTGAAGTGGATGTATGTGCCATCGGCAGAAAAGCGGTTGGCTTCTTCGGCAGGTTCAAATGCAACCTGGTAGCGCATGCAGATCATCTGGGTGACAGCCCTTCGATGGAAGACCTGATCGGCACAGTTAAAGTGATGCTTGATGCTTACGACGAAGGCAAAATTGATCGTCTCTACCTGGTGCACAATGAATTTGTTAACACCATGACACAACAACCACGCATTCATCAGATGGTGCCTGTCAGTGGTGAGCTTGACGAGGAGCTCGAGCATCACTGGGACTACATTTACGAACCGGAAGCCAGGCACATTATCGACGGCCTGATGTTCCGTTTTATCGAATCCCAGGTATACCAGGGACTGGTAGAGAATATCGCCAGTGAAATGTCTGCACGCATGATTGCGATGAAGAGCGCAACCGACAATGCCGGCGAGATCATTAAAGAATTGCAAACCGTTTATAACAAGGCCAGACAGGCGGCAATTACCCAGGAAATCTCGGAAATTGTCAGTGGTGCCGCGGCTGTTTAAACCGTTCAACCAACAGAATTTAAATATTGTAATGAGGAAACAATCATGAGTACCGGAAGCGTAGTCGAAATTATCGGCGCGGTTATCGATGTGGAATTTCCACGGGACTCCATTCCAAAAATCTACGACGCCCTCAAGCTGGACGAAACAGACCTGACAATGGAAGTGCAGCAACAGCTGGGCGACGGTGTTGTTCGAGCGATCGCACTTGGCACAACAGATGGCCTGCGTCGTGGTATGGAAGTGAGAAACACCGGCGATG
Organism: Gammaproteobacteria bacterium; assembly: GCA_050049835.1. Classification (GTDB taxonomy): domain Bacteria; phylum Pseudomonadota; class Gammaproteobacteria; order SZUA-229; family SZUA-229; genus JABDQW01. Next base: position 1,543 of record JASFVM010000110.1, on the reverse strand, counting down.
CGATTCGCGTACCCGTTGGTAAAAAGACGCTGGGTCGAATCATGAATGTACTGGGTGATCCGATTGATAACCTGGGTGAAATCGGTGCAGAGAGTACCGCAACGATTCATCGTGCGCCGCCGGCATTTGAGGAACAGAGCGCTGCGACTGAAATTCTTGAAACCGGTATCAAGGTGATTGATCTGGTTATGCCGATTGCCAAGGGCGGCAAGATTGGTTTGTTTGGTGGTGCCGGTGTAGGTAAAACCGTAACATTGATGGAGTTGATACGTAATATTGCAGTTGAGCACTCCGGTTATTCGGTATTCGCCGGTGTCGGTGAGCGTACACGTGAAGGTAACGACTTCTACTATGAAATGCAGGAAGGCGGCGTACTCGATAAAGTGGCACTGGTTTATGGCCAGATGAATGAGCCACCGGGTAACAGACTGCGTGTTGCACTGACCGGTTTGACCATGGCTGAATTCTTCCGCGATGAAGGCCGCGATGTACTCATGTTCGTCGACAACATTTATCGTTACACGCTTGCGGGTACCGAGGTATCAGCATTGCTTGGACGTATGCCGTCAGCTGTGGGATACCAGCCAACCCTGGCAGAAGAAATGGGTGTGTTGCAGGAGCGTATTACCTCTACCAAGACCGGTTCTATTACTTCATTCCAGGCGGTCTATGTTCCTGCGGATGACCTGACTGACCCGTCACCAGCAACAACCTTCGCCCATCTTGATGCAACACTGGTACTGTCTCGCCAGATTGCAGAGCTGGGTATCTATCCTGCTGTGGATCCACTGGATTCAACCTCTCGTATTCTTGACCCGCATGTTGTTGGTACCGAGCATTATGAAACGGCGCGCGCAGTTCAGGGTACATTGCAGCGCTACAAGGAACTCAAGGACATCATCGCGATTCTGGGTATGGATGAATTGTCAGATGACGACAAGCTGGTTGTTGCCCGTGCGCGCAAGATTCAACGCTTCCTGTCACAGCCCTTCTTCGTTGCTGAAGTGTTTACAGGTGCACCAGGTAAATATGTCAGCCTGAAAGACAACCTTGCTGCATTCAAGGCGATTCTGGCTGGTGAGCATGACGACCTGCCAGAGCAGGCCTTCTATATGGTTGGTGGTATAGAAGAAGCCGTCGAAAAAGCCAAGAGCATGCAGTAATTGGCAAAGAGTGATTCAACATGTCAATGACCATGCACGTAGATATCGTCAGCGCTGAAACCGAAATTTATTCGGGAACAGTCATCGAGTGCTACGCGCCCGCAGAAATGGGTGAAGTGGGCATCCACCCGCGCCACGCTCCCCTGCTCACAAAGCTGAAACCCGGTGAAGTGCGCATCGTTCTTCAGGATGGCGAGGAACAGTCATTCTTCGTCAACGGTGGCATTCTCGAGATCCAGCCTCATGTGGTAACCATCCTTTCTGATACAGCAATCAGGGCCGCTGATATTGACGAGGCAGCGGCCAAGGAAGCCAAAGCCAGGGCGGAAGCTGCAATGTCTGACAAGAAATCAGATCTGGATTATGCGCGTGCCAAGGCT
>JASFVM010000109.1:0-7949 GCA_050049835.1 Gammaproteobacteria bacterium | reverse complement strand
CTGCTCGAATCAAGCTGGTATGTCCATTGCTCTTTTAGTATTTGCGCCATTCGCGTTTTTGGGGCATGAAGATTCTGTTTTCTCTGCACCTCTGTAGTGAACGATCCCGGATTACGCTTTGCTTCACCCAGGCTACGCTTAGTTATAAAATAATGATAACTATCAGTAGTGACAATGATAAATATCAATTATGCGATGATATCGATCGAATAAAGCCGGTATCTTCATCGCTCTTTTAATATTCGCGCCCTTCGCGTTTTTTTGCGGCATAAAGATTCTCTGTTTTCTCTGTTTTCTCTGTTTTCTCTGTGCCTCTCTGGTGATTATGTTTTTCATTCAATAGAATTTTTCTCCGTACCCTCTGTGCCTCTGTGGTGAACAACTACACTCTCTCATTCTCCCTGTTAATAATCATAAATTAATGATAATGGTCAGGGACTCAAATGACATAGATCAACGAATGCAAGCGCAGCAGCAGCCGCGATTTGGTTTTCAGGACACTGGATCCCTGCCTTCGCAGGGATGACGCAGTTTAAAAGCAGGGAGCGCAGCTTAAAAGCAGAGAGCAAGCGTTTTAAAAGCAGGAAGCACGCAGTTTAAAATATGACTTAAAGATACAGTCACTCCTGCGCAGGCAGGAGCCCAGTGTCCTTGCCTTTCCTCGCCCCTCGCACCTCGTCCCTCGTCCCTGATTTAAAGCACGTTTAAATCCTTCGCCACTTCGCTAAAGGCCCTGACGGCTTCATCCAGGTGCTCACGGCTATGCGCTGCCGAAATCTGTACGCGAATACGGGCCTGGCCTTTGGGGACCACCGGGTAGGAAAAGCCGATCACGTAGATGCCCTGCAGCAGCAGCTGGCTGGCCATGTTTTTTGCCAGCACTGCATCGTTGAGCATGATCGGCACGATCGGATGGTCACCGGGACGGATATCGAAGCCGGCACGGGTCATGGCATCGCGAAAATAGCGTGTATTATCGTGCAGACGGTCGCGCAGTTCGGTCGAGCCGGTCAGCAGCTCGAAAGCCTTGATACCGGCGGCGGCCAGTGCCGGCATCATGGTGTTGGAAAACAGGTAAGGCCGCGAGCGCTGGCGCAGCAGGTCAATAATTTCCCGGCGGCTGGCGGTGAATCCGCCGGAACCGCCACCCATGGCCTTGCCCAGCGTCGATGTGTAGATATCGATGCGCTCCATAACGCCATGGTATTCGGCCGAACCGCGACCACTGGCGCCAATGACGCCGGTGGCATGCGAATCATCGACCATCACCAGCGCCTGGTATTGATCGGCCAGCTCGACGATGTGATCGAGCATGGCAACGTCACCGTCCATGCTGAAAACACCATCAGTGGCAATCAGACGCGTCCGGCACGACTGTGCCTGCTTCAGTTGCTTTTCCAGATCATGCATGTCGGCATGGGCATAACGAAAACGCCTGGCCTTGCACAGGCGGACGCCGTCGATAATCGAGGCGTGATTGAGTGCGTCACTGATGATGGCGTCATTTTCATCCAGCAGGGTTTCGAACAGGCCGGTGTTGGCATCAAAGCAGGAGGTATAAAGGATGGCATCATCGGTACCCAGGAATTCGGCGATTGCATGTTCGAGCTGCTTATGCAGATCCTGCGTACCACAGATAAAACGCACCGATGCCATGCCGAAACCGTGGTCCTGCAGCGCCTGCATCGCCGTGTTGACGATTTCAGGGTGGTTGGCCAGTCCGAGGTAATTGTTGGCGCAGAAATTGAGCACTTCACCGGCTTCAAGGGTTTTGATTTCGACACCCTGGGGTGTGGTGATGACCCGTTCATCTTTGTACAGGCCTTCGCGCTGGATGGCTTCAATTTCGTCACTGTAGCGCCGGCTCAGTTTGCTCATCAGCTATGCCTCCCAGTCAAGAATGACCTTGCCGCATTCGCCACTGTGAACAACATTGAATGCCTGTTCATAATCATTGACGGCAAAACGGTGGGTAATGATCGGTGATATATCGAGACCGCTGCGCAGTAACTGCGTCATCTTGTACCAGGTTTCAAACACCTCGCGGCCGTACACACCCTTCAAATGCAGGCCCTTGAAGATGATGGTATCCCAGCTGATCTCGGTTTGCGGTGGCAGAAAACCCAGCAAGGCAACATAACCGCCGTGATACATGGTGGCGAGCAGTTCATTGAAGGCCTGCGGATTACCGGACATTTCAAGGCCGACATCGAAGCCGTTGGACATGCTTAACGCATGCATCATTTCTGCCAGACCCTGGTGTGTTGCATTGACGGTATATTTGATACCGAGTTTTTCTGCCAGCTCAAGCCGATAGGGATTGACGTCACTGATAACAACGTGGCGGGCACCGATAAAACGGCAAACGGCAGCCGCCATGATGCCAATTGGTCCGGCCCCGGTCACGATAACGTCTTCACCGGTAACGTCAAACGAGAGGGCACAGTGCACGGCGTTACCAAATGGATCGAGGATCGCAGCGATTTCCGAATCGATGTCATCATGCACCGGCCACAAGTTAGCGGCGGGTATGACCAGGTACTCGGCAAAGGCGCCGTCACGACCACCGCCAATACCAACGGCATCAGCACACAAGTGGCGTTTGCCTGCGCGACAGTTGCGGCAGTGTCCGCAGGTAATATGACCTTCAGCCGTGACCCGGTCGCCAATGGTATAGCCCGTAACCCCCTCACCCAGTTCAACGATTTCACCAGCAAATTCGTGGCCGATAATCCGCGGGGTACGGATATTGCGCTGCGCCCAGTCATCCCAGTTATAAATATGCGCGTCTGTTCCACAGATACCGGTTTTATCGATCCTGATCAGCACCTCGTTGGTGCCTGCTTCGGGCACAGGCACTTCCTCCAGCCAGATACCGGGTTCAGCGCGTGACTTGACCAGGGCTTTCATTGTTGCCATCGAAGCAGTTCTCCTGATGAATTAATTCGACGAAATAACAGTACGTAAAAACAATTTATCATGGTAGCAGCTGGATTACCGTCCCGTTACTGCTGTTTTCTGTTTACTGATTTTTCTGAATATTGCACGCTGCCCTGGCCACGGCTCAAAACCGGTGCAAGCGCCAGGCAATGACTCATGGCCGCCGAGTATCAAGGCGCCGCCATCGACCAGGTTGTCATATATATAAGCGAGCAACTCCTGTTGCAACGCCTGTTCATAATAGGTGAATACCATGTTGCGGCAGAAGATAATATGAAACGGGCCCGTGATTTGCCGCTGTCGAATGTCCTGTTGAATGAAGCTCGCCTTGCGGCGTAATCGTGGCTTCAGGCAGTAAAGATTGTCCTTCATGCTGAATTCAGCTTGCAGCCAGTCATGCGGCAACGCCTTGACGCTGCTATACGCATAGCATGCGTTGCTTGCGCGCTGCAGCAAAAATTCATCGATATCACTGCCAATGACATGTATATCCAGATGTGGAAACTCATTACCTGTTGTCCTGTCCCAGATCAGTACCAGGCTGTAGGCCTCCTCGCCCATCGCGCAGCCCGCGCTCCATCCCTGTATTGTGTTATCTCCCGCCAGCGTGGCAATTTGTGCCAGTTCCGGCAGTACATCCGTTTGCACGTGTTGAAGGACAATCCTGTCACGATAAAAGCGGGAAACTGTAATGCGGCACAGATGATCCAGCACGGACCATTCCTGCTTGTGCGCTTGCAGATATGCACCGTAAGTGTCGATATCAGCCAGTTCCAGCTGGCTGATACGACGCTGGATACGCTTGCATACCTGCTTGCGCACCTTGCGAAATCCCGCCCAGCGCATCCGCAGCTGCGGCAGCAGCCACTGCAGAAACCGGACGCAGCTGCTATCGTCCATTAGAGAGTAACGTAACCCGGATGAAGTGAAACGTAATCCGGGACCAGGTATGAACCTCGCCCCTCGCCACGCCTACCTCGCCGGCTTAACCAACAATATGATGCTTGCCGATAAGCTGTACCGAACTGGCCTGGGGCCCTTTTTCGCCCTGCTCTTCGGCAAAGCGCACTTCGTTGCCTTCTTCAAGCTGGGAGAGTTCGCCGTTCAATACACTGTTTTCATGGAAGTAAATCTCCCTGCCGTCGGGCGTTTCAATGGTCCCGTAGCCCATTTCAGGAAAAATCTCGGCCACACGGCCATGCGGCGGCACTTCGTGGCTTTTCACTTTCTGATGCTTCTTTCGCTGGTAGTCCTGTAGCTGCCTGCGAGCCGCATCGAAAGAATCACGCAGGGCAACATAGATATCTTCATGGGAGTGATCAAGGCCGCGATCGCGGCTGACTGCGATTTCACCACCCGGGAGTGTTATATCCAGTGTCACCTTGTACATGGTGCCTTTGTGCTGATGCTTGTTGATCATTTCGATAACGACATTACAACTCATGATGTCAGCAAATCGATCAAGCTTTTCAGCTTTTTCCCGTACGATAGTTTCTACTGCTGCGGAAGGTTCCATGTCTCGAAAGGTGATCTGTAAGGGTATCTGCATAACTGCTTCCTCGTTTGCAAATGTGGAATGTAATCACTACAAAAATACAATATCACGTAATTTTTTCAGCACAAAATGATCTGGAGCAATAAATATCCGACTATAGGCAGCCTGGCTGCCCGGATTGTGCGGAAAATTACCTCCAGGCAGCTGAGGAATCTGCGCCGGCATCCAATATAATGGCAACGTATCCCCTGGACAGAAGCCAGCACCTGCGTGAAAGAAACCATGACCAGTCTTCTGATTTACACCATAGTCGGCTTGTTGCTGTTGAATGCCATGATGTATTTCCAGCAAGCCAGTATGGTTTTTTATCCCGTCGGTGAACTTTATCAGACGCCCGCAGACTGGGGCATGGAATATGAAGACGTCACCCTGCTCACAGATGATGATATCCAGTTGCACGGCTGGTTTATCCCGCACCCGCAAGCCGGGCAGGTGCTGCTTTTTTTTCATGGTAATGCCGGCAATATTTCACACCGCCGCGATTCAATAGAAATCTTTCACCGCCTGGGTCTGAATGTCCTGATCATAGATTATCGTGGTTACGGTAACAGCGAAGGCAATCCCGGCGAGCAGGGATTTTACCGGGATGCAGCCGCCGCATGGCGATTTCTGATCGAGGAAAAAGCTTATCCACCCGACCAGATCGTGATCTTCGGACGTTCGCTGGGCGGTGCTGTCGCGGCAAAACTGGCATCCGGGGTAAAGGCGCACGGACTGATCCTTGAATCTACCTTGAGCTCGGCAAAAGATTTTGCCAGGGCGGTTTTCAAGGTTCTGTCGCGCCTGGTAGTAATGCGTTATACGTTCGATACCGCCGACAGTATCCGGCGGGTGAACTGCCCGGTTCTGGTGTTACACAGTCCCGATGATGAAATCATGCCGTTTCAGCTGGGTGAGAAAGTATTCAACGCAGCCAATCAGCCTAAGCGATTTGTCCGCATGCGTGGAGACCACAATAACGGCTTTCTTCTGACTCAACCTGCCTATGAGCAGGCACTCAACAGCTGGTTACAAACACTGTAAAAGGTGTCAGCGGCGTCTGCCTCTGTTGCCCCTGCCCTGTTCTTTTTCGTATTTGACGTTGAGGAAATTGCCTTCAAACGACTTGCCGTCGAGTTCGGCAATGGCGGCACGGGCTTCGTGACCTTCCATTTCAAGGAAACCGAATCCCTTGCACTGTCCCGAGAACATGTCTTTCACAAGCTTGAGTGAATGTACCTTGCCATAATTTGAAAACAGTTCATTCAGGGATTCTTCAGTCGTGCTGGGCGGTAAACTGCCAACAAAAAGTTTCTTCATGATGAAGCGCCTCTTCCGGGGTTAAAAAAAGAAAACCCCGCGAGTTATCGCGGGGTTTTCGTAAGACATTAAACGTTAAAGGGATTAAGCCTGTACGTTTACTGCTTGCGGGCCTTTAGGTCCATTTTCCACGTCGAAGGTCACCTGTTGACCTTCAGTAAGGGTGCGAAAACCCGAACTGGCGATTGCAGAAAAGTGTACGAATACGTCTTTGCTGTCGTCGCTGGGGGAAATAAAGCCGAAGCCCTTGGATTCGTTAAACCATTTAACGGTTCCTGTTGCCATGATAATTACCTCATCATATAGTTTTTAAAAAAGTGGTACTAGAGTCTTACGAGGTAATGAACAAGTGAAATCTTGAAGAGAATTACTGACAAAAACCAGGATAGAAATTAGTGTTAAGTAGTGTAACAGGTTTTTGGCCATATATACTACTTTTCTTTATATATGGCTCAAAAAGGCTAATTCAAGGCCGGCATACGAAAAAAGGACATTAATGAGTTATTTGAGTTAAATAACTAGCTGGCACACATTTATATCGATATTCAGTGTATAATCTGCCATAACTTCTGGTGCACTTCGGTCGGCACCTTTTTCAACGCGGTAATCCTTCCCGATTCACCTCATAATATATAGTTTCAGCCTGGACCGTCCCAAGCAATCTGCGTTTAGCATATCAATTGGTCAGGCCGATTCCTGGAGAACATCTAAGAATGTCATTTCAATCCCTCGGTCTCAGGACCGAATTACTCCGTGCTGTATCCGAAAAAGGCTATAGTGAACCCACGCCGATCCAGCGCCAGGCAATTCCACTTGTTCTGGAAGGTCGCGACATTATGGGTGGCGCCCAGACCGGTACGGGTAAGACCGCCGGTTTTACCCTGCCGTTATTACAAAGATTAATGTCTTTTGAAAAACCGGTAACAAACCAGCGCGCTGTTCGCGCACTGGTGTTAACGCCGACACGTGAACTTGCAGCCCAGGTCAGCGAGAGTGTTGATATCTATGGCAAGTATCTGCCACTGAAAGCGGCTGTTATTTTCGGCGGGGTAAAAATCAATCCGCAGATACAGAAACTGCGCAAGGGTGTCGATATCCTGGTGGCGACACCGGGCAGATTACTCGACCACGTCAGCCAGAGAACCGTTGATCTTTCAAAGGTAGACATCCTGGTGCTCGACGAAGCTGACCGCATGCTGGACATGGGTTTTATCCGCGACATCCGCAAGGTGCTCGCACTGCTGCCCAAACACAAACAGACTTTATTGTTCTCAGCGACTTTTTCCAATGAAATCAAAAAATTATCGCATGATCTTCTCAAAACACCTGCACTGGTCGAAGTCGCACAACGAAACACCACGGCTGAACGTATCACACAGGTCATTCACCCGGTAGACAAAAGCCGGAAACGTGAACTGCTTTCATACCTGGTTGGCTCTAACAACTGGAAACAGGTGCTGGTGTTTACCCGGACCAAGCACGGTGCGAACCGCCTCTCCGAACAATTGATGAAAGACGGGATCACGGCCGCTGCGATTCATGGCAACAAAAGCCAGGGCGCTCGTACGCGTGCACTGGCAGAATTCAAGTCCGGTCAGGTACGTGTGCTGGTGGCAACAGATATCGCTGCGCGAGGACTGGACATCAACCAACTGCCGCACGTTGTCAACTTTGAGTTGCCAAATGTTGCGGAAGATTATGTACACCGTATTGGCCGTACCGGTCGCGCCGGTAATGAAGGCGAAGCCATGTCCCTGGTCTGTGTGGATGAGTTGAACCTGCTCAAGGATATCGAGCGCCTGATAAAACGTGAAATTCCTCGCGACGTGATAGACGGCTACGAGCCGGATGCATCGATCAAGGCTGAGCCGATCAACAAGCGCCGGGGCAAACAGCAACAGTCAGCAGGAAGAAAACCGCCCGCCGGCAAAGCGGGCGCATCACGCAAACGCAGGCGTCCACCCTTCAAGGGGAAGACCGGTAATCAGGGACAGTCACGCAGTCGCTCACGCAGTGCATCCCCTCAAGGCTATCAGCAAGCGTGCTAGCCCGCTAGCCCGCAAAGCTGTGTTCAACACCAGCGAATGGCGCAGTCTCTGCCAGAGGCTGTCGTCATTCGCTATGTTTTAAGCCGTTTTATACAGCTAAACCAAGC
>JASFVM010000108.1:0-8046 GCA_050049835.1 Gammaproteobacteria bacterium | reverse complement strand
TTCTGCCCGATCAAACCATCCTGCACCCAGATAGTCATAACCGAGCTCCAGCAAAACACGATTACGATAGCGTTCAGGTAATGAGGGACGGGCTATCAACCCCTGGTGAATCTTTATTGCTTTATCAATTTCGCCGTTTTTTCTGAATATTTTACCGAGCGCAAAATGCGTATCGATCGTTTCCCAGTCTGTCTCGACAAGCTTGACAAATATATCCAGCGCCTTGTCCTGCTCATCATTGAGCAGAAAGTTCAGGCCCTTGAAATATTCCGAAGAGAAATGGTTTTTCCTGGCCGTTTTGTCTTGCCTCCTCCTGAATATAATAAACAGGAGAACTGCTATAGCAGGCAACGCTACAAGAAGCCAGTCCGGAAGTTCAGAAAATTCAATCATGGAAATTAAGTATTTCCCTGCAGCTGATCGAAAGACAGGACAGGAACCGGCGATCGCCGGTTCCTGTGGTTATGAAATTCAAGCAAGAAGACAGACTGGATTTACTGGTCTTTCTTCATTGAGTCATTGACTCGTTCTCTGAGCTCTTTACCGGGCTTGAAATGGGGTACATATTTGCCTGGCAAGGACACAGAATCGCCAGTCTTGGGATTACGGCCAGAGCGAGGCGGACGGTAGTGCAAGGAGAAACTGCCAAAACCGCGTATCTCTATACGCTCTCCATTTGACAATGCATTACTCATTTGTTCGAGCAGACTTTTTACTGCAAGCTCGACATCCTTATATGCGAGATGACTTTGCTTACGCGCAATTCTCTCGATCAATTCAGATTTCATCATTGATCGTGCATTCGTCTCTTCTGACATCTGGAACCGTCCCCGATAGTTGGTTAAAAACTATACCTGCTCTGAATGGTTAGTCGTTGGAATCCATTTGTTCCTTCAACAGGTCACCCAGGGTTGTAGCCGCAGACTGCTGTGAACTGGCGTAATCCTTCATTGCTTCAGCCTCTTCATCGTAGTCTTTCGCTTTGATTGAAAGATTTATTGCACGGCTCTTGCGATCGATACCAATCAGCTTGGCCTCGACCTCGTCACCAACTTTCAATACCGTCGATGCATCTTCAACCCGATCACGTGACAGCTCTGATGCACGAAGTGTACCTTCAACACCATCACCCAGATCTATCGTTGCTGCTTTGGCATCAACTGAGATGACTGTGCCCTTGACCAGAGACCCTTTCTTGTGGGCACCCATAAACAGTGATACCGGATCCTGTTCCAGTTGCTTGATACCCAGTGAAATACGCTCACGCTCGGGATCAATAGAAAGGACAACCGCTTCTATGGTGTCACCTTTCTTGAAGTTGCGAATCGCTTCCTCACCTGAAACATCCCAGGAAATATCTGACATATGGACGAGGCCATCGATATCACCATCAAGTCCGACAAAGATACCAAAGTCAGTAATTGACTTGATCTTGCCGGACACTTTGTCACCCTTGTTGTGGGTAGCAGAAAATTCATCCCACGGGTTTGGCTGACACTGCTTCATGCCCAGTGAAATACGACGACGCTCTTCGTCAATGTCAAGGATCATAACTTCAACTTCGTCACCCAGAGCTACCATGCTTGCCGGATTGACATTCTTGTTGGTCCAGTCCATTTCAGATACATGTACAAGACCTTCAACACCATCTTCGATTTCAACAAAACAGCCATAATCTGTAATATTGCTGATCTTGCCACGGAGTTTCGAGCCTTCCGGATAACGGCGGGCAATTTCCTGCCATGGATCATCACCAAGTTGCTTGAGACCCAGGGAAACGCGGTTGCGCTCTTTATCAAACTTGAGAACCATTACGGTGATCTCATCACCGACATTAACAACCTCGGAAGGATGGCGGACACGCTTCCAGGCCATATCGGTAATGTGCAACAGGCCATCAACACCACCAAGATCCAGGAAGGCACCGTAATCTGTCAGGTTCTTGACAACACCCTTGATTGGCTTGCCTTCTTCAATGGTATCAAGCAAGGCTTCACGTTCGGCACTGTACTCGGATTCAACAACGGCACGGCGCGAAACAACAACATTATTGCGCTTCTGGTCGAGCTTGATAACCTTGAATTCGAGTTCCTTGCCCTCGAGATAAGAGGTATCTCTGACAGGACGAACATCAACGAGAGAACCCGGCAGGAATGCGCGAATATCACCGAGTTCAACGGTAAATCCACCCTTGACCTTACCGGTAATGACACCTTTAATGATTTCTTCTGTCTCGTATGATGATTCCAGAGATTTCCATGCTTTCGCACGCTTGGCTTTTTCGCGAGACAGACGAGTTTCGCCAAAACCGTCTTCAACGGCTTCGAGGACAACTTCTACATCATCACCAACGGCAACTTCAAGTTCACCGTTGAGATTTTTAAACTGTTCTTCAGGAATAACGCCTTCGGATTTAAGACCGGCTGAAACGATAACGTAGCCATCACGGATATCTGTGACGGTACCAAGGACCACCTGACCGGCAGTCATTTCGGTTTGATTCAGGCTTTCTTCAAATAATTGAGCAAAACTTTCAGACATGTAATTGATTTTTAATGCACTTCCACAATGGCGATTGCGGTTGCACAAGGGTTAATGTTTAACAAACGAACTGAAGTAACTGACATCAGTTCACGATAGTACCGAAACGCTGGCTCGCCATTTGCAATACCTGATTTACCACTTCATCGATACTCATTTCAGTCGTATCCAGAAGAATTGCATCATCTGCAGCTTTCAGGGGTGCAGCCGAGCGTTCGGAATCTCGCTCGTCGCGTGCTTTGAGCTCGGCGACAAGATCAGGGAGATTAGCATCTATTCCCTTTTCTTTCAACTGCTTATAGCGTCTTTTCGCACGTTCTTCCGGACTGGCCGTGAGGAAAACTTTCAGCTGGGCATGCGGAAAAACCACTGTTCCCATATCCCGGCCATCCGCCAGCAGGCCCGGCAGCACGGCAAACGCGCGCTGTCGGTCGAGCAAAGCCCGCCTCACGTCGGCAATCGCAGCGATTTCAGAGGCCCTTGAACCAACCCGTTCGGTCCTGATCGCGTCGGTGACATCCTCGCCATGGAGCAATATTTTGAGCCGGTCACCTTCTGCAAGGTATTCAACATCAAGGTTTGCTGCAATTTCAGTCAGCTGCGCCTCGGATGCCACATTTTTTCGCAGTGCCTGCAGCGCTGCCAGGCGATACAGTGAACCACTGTCCAGGATGTGCCAGCCCAGCTTTTCAGCCAGCAACAGGCAAACCGTGCCCTTGCCGGCTCCGCCCGGGCCATCCAGTGTTATGACAGGGACCTCGTTCGTCATCTTCCCGGCATCAGGCGCTTGTGAGAATGCAGAGCCCGGCGCTGGCTGCCAGACCGGCGAAATCCGGGAACGAGGTGTTCACATTGTCGCAATCGTCGATGTTTACGGTTCCGGTCGCGCGCAATGCCGCCATGGAGAATGCCATCGCGATTCGGTGATCATCGCGGCTGTGAACCTCACCCCCGCTAACAGCGCCGCCTTCGATAACCATGCCATCATCCGTCGCAATCGCGTTCACACCGAGTGCCTGCAGGCCATCCGCCATGGCCTGGATACGGTCACTTTCCTTGACGCGCAGCTCCTCTGCACCGGTGACAACAGTCCTGCCTTCGGCACATGCCGCTGCAACGAAGATCACCGGAAATTCATCGATCGCCAGTGGCACCAGTTCCTGCGGAACATTGATACCCTGCAAGCTGGCACTGCGCACCCGGATATCAGCTACTGGCTCACCGCCGACCTCAGACGGATTCAGCAATTCTATATTCGCCCCCATCAGGCGCAGAATATCGATCACGCCGGTCCGTGTCGGGTTGATACCGACATGTTGCAGGGTGATATCCGAATCCGGTGCGATGCTGGCACCGACAATGAAAAACGCTGCCGATGAAATATCTGCGGGGACATCGATATCACACGCCTGCAGCGTTGCCGGGCCATCGATACATACTGTTGCACCGGATTTTTCGACCGGACAACCAAACGCATTGAGCATGCGCTCGGTATGATCACGTGTGGGTGCCGGTTCGGTGACGCAGGTTCGGCCGTTAGCATACAGGCCGGCGAGCAATACGCAGGATTTGACCTGCGCACTGGCCATCGGCAAATCATACTCAATCCCCTTGATTGCTGAACCACCTGCAATCTTCAGTGGCGGGCGACCGCCTTCAGCTGTACCAACATGCGCTCCCATACTGATCAGCGGTTTGGTAACACGTTGCATCGGGCGTCTGGATAATGAGGTATCACCAGTGAGTTCAACATCAAACGCCTGTCCCGAAAGCAGACCTGCCAGCAGGCGCATCGAGGTCCCGGAATTTCCCAGATCAAGGGCACGGGAAGGTTTTTTCAGGCCACGCATACCCACACCATGGATAACAACGAGGCCGTTATCCGGGCCTTCAATTGACACACCCATCGCCTGGAACGCACGTAATGTATTGAGGCTGTCCTCACCTTGCAGAAAACCGGTGATGTGACTGGTACCCCGGGCAATGGAACCGAACATAATTGAGCGGTGCGATATCGATTTATCCCCCGGCACACGAATATTGCCGGTCAGCCTGCCCCCATTGTTAACTATAAATTTCATTTAAACCTGACTTGTTGTTCCACCACAGAGGCACAGAGTACACAGAGGGCTTGTTAATGTAATATTATCTTTGCTTGATTCGTAGTAACAATGAATCAATTGATCGAGCATTTGCCACAAATTGTTCAGTTGTAATTATCCGCACTTTGAAAATCACAGCATATTAATAAATAAAAGCTCTGTGTTCCCTGTGCCTCTGTGGTGAATAAAATCATCCACAAAAAGCATCGCGAGCTTTCTTGGCACGTTCGAATATTTCCCTTAACTTTTCGCCATCACCGGCTTCCAGTACCTTGTACATCTTTTCCATTTCGTCTCGATAGCGTTTCATCATCGCCAGAACCTGTTCGCGATTACTCAGACAGATATCGCGCCACATAACCGGGTCGCTTGATGCGATGCGAGTGAAATCGCGGAACCCGCCGGCAGCAAAACGGAATATTTCGTCGATATCTTCCAGGTTGTTGAGACAGTCGACCAGGCCAAAAGCCAGCAAGTGAGGTAAATGACTTGTACCCGCAAGTACCAGATCATGATGCTCTGCGCTCATTGTTTCTGTTTCGGCTCCGGCCGCTTGCCACATGGCTCGCACCTGCTCAAGTGCAGCGGAGCTGGTACTTTCTGTAGGTGTCAAAATCACACGACGCTGTTGATACAGCTCGGGAAATGCAGCTGTAACACCACTTTGTTCAGTACCGGCAATGGGATGACCGGGAACAAAATTATGGAAGTCCGTTCCAAAAACAGATTCAGCGTCTTTAATGACGCTTTGCTTGGCACTGCCGGCATCGGTAACAATCGTCGTTTCTTTCCTGCCAGTATTGATCTGTTCAAAAACAGCGTGCATCGATCCCAACGGTACCGATACGACAACGATATCGGCATCTGCTACTGCTTGCGCAATGCTTGTATCATAGCGGTCTATGACACCAAGCTCGACAGCCTTTATTAAAGTGCTTTCTGTACGGCCGGCGCCGACGATTTCCCTGCAGAATCCTGCCTGTTTGATCGCCATCGCCAGTGAACCGCCTATGAGGCCGGTACCGATAATGCAGACAATGTCAACTTGCTGATTGCTCATGACAACACCTCTGACAAAGCAGCTATGAATCTGCTGTTCTGATCTGCTGTACCAATGGTGATACGCAAGTAGTCCGGCATTTGGTAATTTGCCACAGGCCTGACAATAACACCTTTATTCAACAGCGCTTGATAAACAGGCCCTGCCTCCCGTTCCATATTGACTGTCAGAAAGTTGCCCATTGATGGCAGATATGCCAGCCCCAGCCTGTCAAACTCACGCTGCAGATAAACCTTGCCCTGTTTGTTGCTTTCTATACTTGCCTGGATATGCTCATCATCATCGAGGGCAGCCAGCGCGGCTGCCTGTGCAATCAGGTTGGTATTGAAAGGCTGTCTGACCCGGTTCAATAAATCTGCAATATCAGGATGTGAAATACCGAAACCTATGCGTAATCCTGCCAGTGCATACACCTTGGAAAAAGTGCAGGTAATGATCAGGTTATCGTGCTTTTCAAGCAGCGCTTTAATATCAAGCTTGAGTCCGTCTTCCATGTATTCAAGGTAGGCAAGATCGAGTACTACGATCACACTGGATGAAATCCTGTCGAGCAAAGCAGTAACTGCATCTGGTTCCATCCAGGTACCTGTTGGATTATTTGGATTTGCAATGAATACAACACGTGTCTTTTCATCGA
This sequence comes from Gammaproteobacteria bacterium, assembly GCA_050049835.1. Taxonomy (GTDB): domain Bacteria; phylum Pseudomonadota; class Gammaproteobacteria; order SZUA-229; family SZUA-229; genus JABDQW01. Next base: position 1,706 of record JASFVM010000108.1, on the reverse strand, counting down.
TGCTGTCGATTAACGCATCAGGGTCGTGACCGAGCGGCATCGTCGGGTGTGATTGATCGAATGCAGCTGCAATATTGGCCTTTGCGCCTGTGGCCTGCACGACAATGGGATAAACCGCAAATGCGTATTGCGAATATACAGCCGAATGCTGCATTGTCAGAAAAGCCCTGGCAATCAACTCGAGCACATCGTTGGAACCGTTGCCAAAGGTGAAACAGCCAGGAGCCAGCTGATACTTTGCAGCCAGACGTTCACTCAGCCTGAAGGCGCTGCCATCGGGATAAAAGTTGATCTTTCTATAACATTGCTCGATCGCTTCCAGTGCCCGGGGACTGGCGCCGAGCGGATTTTCATTGGAAGCGAGCTTGATCGAATCGGTTATGCCAAGTTCACGCTCCAGGTCCTCGACAGGCTTGCCTGGCAGATAGGGCTTGAGCTTTTGCACACCCGGTGCAGCGAGGTCCTGAAAATGTTTTGACATTGCGAATCAGAGAACAGCCCTTGGATAAGAACCCAATACTGTAACCATTGCAGAGGCTTTCTCGATTTCAGCGATTGCTTCTTCGACATTCCGGTCGTCGCGATGGCCATCGATATCAATGAAGAACACATATTCCCAGACACCACGGCGAGATGGACGCGATTCAATGTTGCTCATGCTGATATCCCGTTTAGCCAATGGTTCCAGCAGACTGAAAAGTGAACCGGGTTTATTATGTGCAAATACAAGCAGGCTTGTCCTGTCAGCACCACTTGGTGGTGACTTGTATTTGCCAATGACAACAAAGCGTGTTGTATTGTCGGGCTCGTCTTCAATATCAGCATACATGACAGGCAGACTGTACAACTCTACCGCCATGTTACCTGCAATAGCGGCAGAACGGTCTTGTTCCGCAGCCATAATGACTGCTTCGGCATTACTGCGCACCGCGATGCGTTCTGCATTAGGCAGATTTGTATCCAGCCACATGCGACATTGGGCCAGTGTCTGCTGGTGAGCATAGACACGATCAATAGCAGAGGTATTTTGCTCACTCGTCATCAGATTGTGTCGAATGCGCAACTCGACTTCACCGCTGATGGTCAACGATGATTTCATGAATAAATCAAGTGTGTGGTTAATTACTCCTTCACTGGAATTCTCCACAGGTACAACACCGAAATTGGCACCGCCGGCCTCGACCAGCCTGAACACTTCCTCGATACTGGCTACCGGTTCGGATTCGATTTGACTGCCGAAGTGCTTGACGGCGGCAGCGTGTGTGTAAGTCCCTTCAGGGCCGAGAAACGCAACTTTCAACGGTTTTTCCAGTGCCAGGCAGACTGCCATGATCTCGCGGAAGATGCCTGCAATGGCCTCGTCAGATAAAGGCCCCTGGTTACGCTCCTGAACCCTTCTCAGGACCTGTGCTTCGCGCTCGGGGCGGTAGAAGTGTTCGGCATCACCCAGTTGACGTTTGATCCCGGCGACCTTGCGTGCGCATTCAGCACGTTCAGAAACCAGCTCCTGAACAGCCATATCGATTTCGTCAATACGTTTTCGGATGTCAGCAAGCGGGTCTTTGTCGGCCATAGAGGTCAACCATGTCATTGATTGTAATTAGATGCGGCGAGCGCTCAGCACACCATCAATCGCAGTAATCTGCGACAGGGTACTATCATCGATAGCTTTATCCAGGTCCATCAGTGTGTAAGCAAGATTACTC
>JASFVM010000107.1:0-8101 GCA_050049835.1 Gammaproteobacteria bacterium | reverse complement strand
CTATCTCTTGTACCGACCCGCCATCCTTGCCGGTCGTTCATCGGACTGCGAATAGCCGCCGGACGTTCGGTTCATCCTCGCCCAGCTGAGCTAACGGCCCAAAGCCGCGAATCATACATGGAGTTGCGCTGAAAAACAAACCGTATTCAGCAAACAAACTGCGCTAGCCGCGATCCGGACGGTATCGGGTCGGGTCAGCCACCCCTGCCGATGCAAAGCCGGCACGACGCAAACGGCAGGAGTCACACACGCCGCACGCCCTGCCCTGCGCGTCGGCCTGGTAGCATGACACTGTTAGCGCATAATCGAGACCTGATTGCATACCGGCAGCAATGATCTCAGCCTTGCTCATACGAATCAGGGGAGCATGAATACTGAGCTTGCGGCCTTCTGTTCCTGCCCTGGTGGCAAGGTTTGCCATACGCTCAAAAGCCTCGATATAGGCAGGCCTGCAATCCGGATAGCCGGAATAATCGACCGCATTGACACCGATAAATATATCCAGCGAATCCCGCACCTCGGCAACTGCCAGTGCGTGAGCGAGAAAAATCGTATTTCTCGCAGGTACGTAGGTGACAGGTATGCCCTCAGCAGGCCCTGAATCAGGCACATCAATACTGTCATCGGTCAGCGCAGAACCCGTCATCACACCCTCATCCAGCTGAATAAGCTGATGACTCGCCTCGAACTGCTGCGCCAGCTCCTGTGCGGCCTTCAACTCGGCAACATGGCGCTGACTGTAGTTGAAGCTGATAGTATGGCATGCAAAATCCCTGCTTGCGATGGCCAGCACGGTAGCCGAGTCCAGCCCACCCGATAGTAATACCACTGCCGTTGGCCTTTTCTTCATCACTATTTTCCGGGCTGGTTGCCCCAGAGCAATTTGTGCAGCTGCATTTGCATACGTACCGGCAAGGCATCGCGCAATATCCAGTCAGCCAGATCGCGCGCCGGTAACTGGTCGAAACTGGGCGAAAACAGCACTTCACAGCGTTCATTCAACCGGTACTGCTGCACCAGCGCCCTCGACCATTCGTAGTCGTGGTCGTCGCTGATCACGAACTTGATCTGGTCATGTACCCCGATGAATTCAATATTTTCAAGGTAGTTACGCTTTTCTTCCCCTGAGCCGGGAGTCTTGATATCCATAACCTTGACAACGCGCATATCGACAGCTGAAACATCCAGTGCGCCACTGGTCTCGAGTGAAACCGTGTAGCCCGCGTCGCACAACATACGCAGCAGGTCCTGGCAGGCTTTCTGCGCCAGCGGTTCACCACCGGTAACGGTAACATAGCGGGTGTTATAGGATGCTACCTGCTGCAGTATCTCGTCAGGACTCATCCAGTCACCACCGGTGAAGGCATAGGCGGTGTCACAGTACTGACAGCGCAGTGGGCAACCGGTAAGACGGACAAAGGTGGTGGGGATACCAACTGTCAACGCTTCGCCCTGCAACGAAAAGAATATTTCGGTTATCTTAAGTCTGTTGTCCCTTGACATAAAAATACGTGCGTCAGATTTGATCTCTCGCCAAGGCGCGATGAGCGCAGGAAAGTTTTACGTTGTGATCCCGTGAATATCATTCGTCAGCTACGCACGGGTCTGTCAGGCACTCCGCTGGCAGACTGGACTGTCATATCAGGTAGTAACCTGTTTAATAATGCGGCGGTGTAAGCTCCTCGAGCTTGCGAGATCACAATATGATAAAAAACCACACGATGTACAAGCTGAAGTCTGCCGACTGAAACTTGCTCAATGGCCTTCGCGTTTGATGCGCTCGAGGCGATCCCTGGCTTTTGATGCCACCGTGGTATCAGGATAAAGCTTCACAACCTGCGCTAACGCATCTTTAGCTGCTGACCAGTTTTTCAGCTCATAATAGGTGTAACCGATCTTCAGCCTTGCTCCTGGTATCTTTGTACTATCAGGGTACCTGGCAATCAATGTTTGAAAGACATCAAGCGCTGTTTTGTATTCCCGCGATACATAATTGGCTTCGCCCAGCCAATACTGTGCATTATCTGCATACTTGCTTTCGGGATAGCTTTTCAGAAAACCTTCGAATGCAGTAATTGATTTGCTGTACTGTCCTTCTTTCAACAAGTCGAATGCCGCTGTGTATTGTTGAGCACCGTCTTTATCATTTGCCGCAGGCTGGGCGACCGGAATTGCTGCAGCAGAAGATGGGCCGGGGGGTGCCACAGGTGCAGCAGCACCTGACCTGCCCACCCCGCCCTCGAGACTGTTTAGCCTTCGATCCATGTCAGAGTAAAGACTGCGCTGCCTTTGTGTCATCAGGTTCAGCTCATAGTCCTTTTCTTCGAGCATCGCCCTCAGCATTGAAACTTCCTGCTTTAAAGCTTCCAGTTGCTGAGACTGTTCAATCAGGACATCCGAGCTGACAATACGTTCCAGTCGTTCCAGCCTCTGTTTGACACTCATGCGTGATAACAATTCTTCATCAGCTGCAATGGCTGAACCTGACAACAAACTGACAGCCATCAATAGTGAGAGACTTTGTTGTTTAAGCATAGCTATTACTCATAGACAAGTTCTGCGCGACGATTAAGTTTCCAGGACTCTTCATCATGACCAAAAGCGGCCGGCTTTTCCTCACCATAGCTGATAATTGTTATCTGTGCGTCACTGGCGCCCTCAAACAACAGCAGCTTCTTTACGGCCTGCGCACGACGGTCAGCCAGTGCGATATTGTATTCACGCGCTCCACGCTCATCGGTATGACCTTCCAGCCGCATGGTCACATCAGAATTCAAAGCGAGATACTTGCCATGATGCTTTATAACTTCAACGTTGTCTTCACTGATTTCACTGCTGTCGTAATCAAAATAGATGGTTTTTATGGATAAGACGTTCTCCGGATCATTGATGGCATTCCTTTCATACGAGATCTTCATTCCTTCAAGTGCGGTGCCAGCCAGTGGATCACCTTCGCCAATAGTGCCAACTGTTGCTCCGGCCTCCAGTTCACCACCCTGATAACCTGTATCGGCATCAGGTTTTGCACCTTGTGTGCAGCCTGAAATAATCAGCACCATTGCCAGGGCAAACAGGCTGTATCTGGTTGTTATAGTTTTCATTGTTTTACTCTACCTCATAAAGATTGATTAATTACGTTTTGCCGCCCACGACGGCTCTCTCACTTCGCCATCGGTCAACGCCAGTCGCTGCTTTTGCCTGCCATCTGTTGATACAGCAGCGAGCACAGCCTTTCCTCTGTCTTGTGATGCATACAGAATCATGGCTCCGTTAGGCGCAAAATCCGGTGACTCGTCCAGTGGCCCGTCGGTAAGAATCTGCATTACACGTGTATCTGTGTACAACACCGCAATTTTATATGAATTATTCGCACCATGGACAAAAGTAATGACCTTGCCATCGAAAGATACACTGGCGTTGGTATTGTAATTACCGTCGAATGTCAGACGCTTCGGACGTGAACCCTTGGCCAGCGACAACTCGTACAATTGTGGTTTACCGCTTCGGCTCGAAGTAAATACCAGCGATTTGCTGTCAGGCATCCAGGCCGGCTCGGTATCAATGGCCCAGTGGTTTGTCAATCGCCTCACCCCCTTGTTGGCCAGCGACATGATATAGATATCAGGATTACCTTCCTTTGACAGTGTCATCGCGATTGTCTTGCCGTCAGGCGACCAGGCCGGTGCACTGTTGATGCCGTCAAATGAAGCAATCTTTTCACGTGCACCGGTATGTATGTTATGAATGTAAATAGCGGACTGGCCGGTCTCAAACGATACATAGGCCACTCTGGAGCCATCCGGTGACCAGACCGGAGACATTATCGGCTCTTTTGATGTCAACAGGGTTTGCGGGTTGTATCCATCCGTATCTGCCACCTGAAGCCTGTATTCCATTGGCTTGCCGGCCGAGGTCACATAGGCGATTCTGGAGTTGAATGCGCCCGGCAACCCCGTCAGTTTTTCAAAAATCAGGTCACTGACCTGATGGGCTGTTTTGCGCAAGGTCGCTCTGGTTGCATTGAAACTGTAACCCAGAACCTGCTCACCACGATAAACATTGAACAACCGGAACTCGACCTTGAACATGTTGTTTGATGTTCTTTGAACAGCACCGATCACCAGATGGTCGATCCCGGCCACGCGCCAGGTCTTGAAATGTATGTCTTCCATACGCTGTGGTCGCGCCAGTAATTCATTTTCAGCCACCGGCGAGAATTTTCCGCTGCGCGCAAGATCAGAACTGACGATTCGGGATATATCGGCACCGGGCAAGCTGGCGCTGCCGCTCCACTGGAACGGGATTATTGCAATCGGCGTGGCGCCTTCAATGCCTTCGGTGATGTCAATCTTCAGAACTGCATTGGCAGTCTGGCTAAAGCAGGCGAATACAAATAATAAAATCCAGCGATTCATCACAGCTAGCGGTACTCCTGTTCAGACATTCATCGCCCGCAGGTTATGACCCGGGCCTGAATGTAAAATGTATTTCGTTATCAAAAACTTCAGGGTTGGGCGGCGGCGGTAAGGGATCTGCCGCCCAGACTGCACGCTCTATCGAGTTTTTAAATGCCACGTCGCTGGAGCATTCATGCAGGTTGACGCTGATCACATTACCCAGTGCATTCTGTCTGACATAAACCTCGCAGGACTGATTGGCACTTAATGTCGATGGACGCAGCCATTTACTTTCAACTTTTTGTTCGATGAGCTTAACATATTGCAGCCTTAATGAATTCAGCTTCCGGTTGTGCGCAGCTTCACGTGCTTCCTCTTCTGCAAGACGACGTTTAAGTTCAACCTCTTCGGCGAGCCTTCTTTTTTCAGCCTCTTCAGCCAGTCTTTTTTGTCGTGCTTCCTCTTCCTTACGCTTGCGTTCCGCCTCTTCCGCTAAACGTTTTCTTTCCGCTTCTTCGGCCAGTCTCTTCTTCTCCGCCTCTTCAGCCTGTCTTTTTCTTTCAGCCTCTTCGGCAAGCTTCTTCTTGCGAGCCTCTTCTGCCTTGCGTTTTTTTTCTGCCTCGAGTGCAGCCAGACGCTTCTGTTCTTCCTTGCGCTTGCTTTCGATCTCCAGTTTTTTCTTGCGCTCCAGTTCTGCCTGGCGTTTTTTTTCAGCTTCCTGTTTACGCTTCAGCTCAGCCTGTTTCTTTTTTTGCGCTTCCTTTTTTTTCAGCTCAGCACGCCGTTTTTTCTCTTCTTCGATCTTTCTTTGCTGTGCCAGCGCCTGCTGTACTTTCGCCTGCTCAGCCTGTTGGCGCCGCTTCAGCTCGTCATCCACCTGGCTGGCATCCACCATAACCGCCTTGATTGTTTGTGCCTGTGGTTTGGGCTGATCCGGCACCTCGCTGCTGCTCAGGCTCAGGCTTAACAGCGCCAGTAACACCACGTGCAGGGCCACAGAAGCCGTCAGCGCCCTGGGATGACGCTTGATAACCTGGCTCAGGCCGGAAAATAGACTCGGTGGTGCCATCTGATTACTGGTCGAATTCTTCAGTCATCAGACCGACTTTCTCGACGCCCGCTGCCTGTAACAACACCATGGCCTCGGTCACACGGCCATAGTCGACAGCCTTGTCGCCCCTGACCAGCACCGGTGTCTGCGGATGATTCTTAATCACCGCAGCAACCCGGTTCGCCAGTGAATCTTCATCAAGCGGCCTTTCATTATTTTCGCCGATATTCAAATATAAATCGCCATTCTTGCTAACGGTAATCACAAGCGGTTCACGTTGCTCGGGTGGCATGGGATTTGCGCTTGCCTGAGGCAGATCAATTTCCACGCCCTGCTGCACCAGGGGTGCCGTGATCATGAAAATAATCAGCAACACCAGCATGACATCGATGTAGGGAACCACATTGATCTCGGAAACAGGTTTTCTCTTGCCGGTTCGACGCATCATGCAACCTCGGCTGGCTGCTGCTCTCCAGGCTCGGCCACACTTTGTCGCTGCAGAACAGAGGAGAACTCTTCGGCAAAGTTTTCATAGGAACCGATCAGCCTGTCCACCTGGTCAGAGTAACGGTTATAGGCAATCACGGCGGGAATGGCTGCAAACAGGCCCATAGCAGTCGCAATCAGGGCCTCGGCGATACCTGGCGCCACCATCGCCAGTGTTGCATGCTGCACTGAACCCAGAGCGGTAAATGAACGCATGATGCCCCAGACCGTGCCGAACAGGCCGACATAGGGGCTGATCGAGCCGATCGTCGCCAGCAATGACAGGTTGGATTCCAGCCGGTCTTCTTCACGTGCCAGCGACACTTTCATCGAGCGCTGCACGCCGGCAATCAACACTTCGCCATTTCCCAGGTTACGCTTGTGCATGCGGGCATATTCAGCGAAGCCGGACTCGAAAATACGCGCCATCCCCCTGCGATCCTGTTCCTTCTTTTTCAAGCGGCTGTATAAGTCGGCCAGGTTGATTCCGGACCAGAACTGGTCTTCGAAGCGCAATGCATCCTCACGCGCGAGCTTGAGTACCTTGTGTTTGGTGAAAATAATGACCCAGGAAAGCACCGATGCTGCCAGCAGCGCCAGCATGACCAGTTGCACCAGCATACTGGCACGTGACACCAGGCCGATTAATGACATATCAGCTTCCAAGCAGCACCTCCTGAATTTTTAACGGTATACGTGTGGGGGAAAATTTCTCAGCATTCAGACAGGCAATAATGACTTCTGCACTGCAAATGCTTGTCTTGTCTTTGTCTCTGGTTATCATCTGCTTAAATGTCAATACTGCATTGCCCCGGTCGACAATCTCGGCGCTCACCGTCAGTGCATCATTGAACACCGCGGGCTTTTGATATTTTATCGACAGGCTGTGGACAGCAAAGATTATTCCGTATTCTTGTTTTAATTGGTCCTGCTCAAATCCGATCGCGCGTAAATATTCTGTTCTGGCACGTTCCAGGAATTTGAGGTAGTTCGCGTAATATACGACACCGCCGGCATCCGTATCCTCGTAATAGACACGCACCGGCCAGGTAAATTCAATCTGTTTTCCCATTATGCAGCAAAATTATTATTTTATTTATCCCGGATCAGATCAAGCGTTACCTGTGCCTGGTTTATCGATGCCGGTGGTTTTAGTCCAAACAGACGATAAACCGTTGCCGTAGCCACACGCCCCCGGGGGGTTCGCATCAGGTAACCTTGCTGGATCAGATAGGGTTCGATGACATCCTCGATGGTGTCACGTTCTTCGCCTATTGCCGCTGCCAGGTTTTCAACGCCGACCGGGCCGCCGTCGAACTTTTCGATAATTGCCTGCAGCAGGCGTCGATCCATAATATCAAAACCGCTGTGGTCGACATGCAATAACTCCAGTGCAGCCGAAGCAATATCCGCATTAATCACGCCGTCAGCCTTGACCTGGGCATAATCGCGTACACGCCTGAGCAGACGATTGGAAATTCGCGGCGTACCACGTGAACGCTTGGCAATCTCACCGGCACCGGCCTGATCAATTTCAACCTGCAGGATATCGGCCGAACGTTGCACGATATGGGTCAGATCCTGTGCTGAATAGAAATCCAGCCTGAGGACAATGCCAAAGCGATCACGCAACGGCGAGGTCAATGAACCCGCGCGCGTGGTGGCGCCTATCAGGGTAAACGGCGGCAGGTCCAGCTTGATCGAACGGGCAGCCGGCCCTTCGCCAATCATGATATCCAGCTGATGGTCCTCCATGGCCGGATAGAGGATTTCTTCCACCACGGGGCTGAGCCGGTGAATCTCGTCCACGAACAGAACATCATGGGACTCGAGGTTGGTCAACAGTGCAGCCAGGTCACCCGGCTTCTCCAGCACCGGCCCCGAGGTTGAATGCAGGTTGACCTTCATTTCGTTGGCAACAATATGTGCCAGTGTGGTTTTACCCAGACCCGGCGGTCCGAAGATCAGCAAGTGGTCCAGTGCTTCCCGACGCGCTGTTGCCGCCGGAATAAATATTTCGAGCTGTTCGGTTACGGCATTCTGGCCACGGTAATCATGCAACAGCTGCGGACGAATGGCGCGATCAATAGCGACCTCATCATCCGTTTGCTCAGGAGCAATAATGCGTTCTTCTGCCATCGTTGATCAGCCTTTCACCGTACTCTGT
>JASFVM010000106.1:0-8172 GCA_050049835.1 Gammaproteobacteria bacterium | reverse complement strand
TGCATCACCAGCGAGTATGGCCGTGGCTTCATCAAATGCCTTGTGACAGGTCGGTTGTCCGCGCCGCAGGTCATCATCGTCCATTGCCGGCAGATCATCATGAATCAGGGAGTAGGCATGAATCATTTCGACAGCACATGCAGGTATGTCAAGCATGTCAGGGTCGGCGCCCATGGCTTCACCGGCCACATAGACCATTGCCGGGCGTACACGCTTGCCACCACCGCCGATAACCGAATATCGCATGGCTTCAATCAGGTTGTGCTTGTGTGCGGGCGAAGCCGGCAGGCATGCGTCAAGCGCGAGATCTACGCGTTGCTGATAATGTTTCAGGCGGGTATTGAAATCAGTGGAAACTGGCATTGATCAGTCATCAACTTCGAAGTCTTTTTCCACCAGTTTGCCATTCTTCTCGATCAGTTCCTGCACTTTGAGCTCGGCCTTTTGCAGTGCTTCCTGGCAGTCTGAAGTCAGTGAAATGCCTTTTTCAAACCGCTTGAGTGATTCTTCCAGGCTGAGGTTGCCCTGTTCCATTTCCTCGACCAGCTTTTCAAGCTCGGCCAGGGCCTTTTCGAGATTGACAGATTTTTTGGCAGGCATGTTCATACACGTGTTTTTTCAAACGACTGAGTACGTTAGCGGTAAAGCGCGGTACATGCAAGCAGTCAGTGTGAAGAGATCCACCGATGAACACAGATGGTTTGATTGTTGAGCGGTAAAATGCAGAAATACGGTCCGGATCAAATCAAGCTGGGTCTTTAGCCCGCATTTCTCACCGCGACAGCACAAGGGCGGTAACAGTGTGTCATCGTTTCACCCTGCAGTAATGCTGAACATTTTTCATCGGCATCAGCCCCTCATGAAACAGCTATTGGCCGCCCGGTGAGACATGCGGATCAGGCGGAGGGTATATATCCTGTAACTTGAGGAGCTGTTAACCGGCGGTGAAAGACAAGGTCAGCTATGGGACTGAACAGAAAATGTTTTTACATCAGTATTTATCTGTTTTTATCTGTGGAATATTTAATAACTGATTTCCATTAACTCGCTCACGCGCTGTACCGGTGTTATGTCAAGTCCTTCAATAGTCTCGTTCTTTTTCGGCAAGTTGGCTTTCGGCACGATGGCATGTTTGAAGCCATGTTTTGCCGCTTCACGCAGGCGTTCCTGGCCATTGGGTACCGGGCGTATCTCACCGGCAAGACCGATTTCGCCGAAAGTAAACAAGTCTGTAGGCAGCGGCCTGTTGCGAAAACTTGATAAAGCCGCCAGTAACAGTGCGGTGTCGGCCCCGGTCTCCGTTACCCGAACACCGCCGACCACATTAACGAACACGTCCTGGTCAAACAGGGCGATACCACCATGACGATGCATGACGGCCAGCAGCATGTTGAGGCGGTTGGCATCAAGGCCGAGACAGATTCGCCGCGGGTTGGAGCTATGGCTTTCATCAACAAGTGCCTGTACTTCAATCAGTAACGGGCGACTGCCTTCACGTATCACAGTAATGATGCTGCCGGGCACCGGTTCATCATGGCGAGACAGAAAGATGGCTGACGGGTTGTTTACCGGCTTGAGACCGCTATCGGTCATGGCGAAAACACCGAGCTCGTTGACGGCGCCGAAGCGGTTTTTTACGGCACGGATCATGCGGTAGCGTTCGCCGGAATCGCCTTCGAAATAAAGTACGGTATCGACCATGTGTTCAAGCACACGCGGGCCAGCAAGTGTGCCTTCCTTGGTGACATGGCCAACGAGGAAAAGTGCGGTACCGGTTTGCTTGGCAAAGCGCACCAGTTGGGCCGCGCTTTCCCGCACCTGGCCGACTGCGCCCGGTGCGGAGGAAAGCGTTTCGGTATAAATCGTCTGGATGGAATCGATGACCATCACGCGCGGCTTTTGCCTGGCGGCGAGGGCAATGATGTTTTCAACACAGGTTGCAGAAAGCAGGTTAAGACCTCGCTCGGCCAGCCCCAGACGCCTTGCGCGCAGGCTCACCTGTTGCAGTGACTCTTCGCCAGTGACATACAGGCAGGGTAGACTGTCTGCCAGTGCAGCCATGGTTTGCGTCAGCAGGGTGGATTTGCCAATACCGGGGTCGCCACCTATCAGGGTGACCGAGCCGTGGACCAGGCCGCCACCGAGGACACGGTCGAGTTCGCCAATGCCGGTTCTGCTGCGTTCTTCGGTCTCGAGCGCAACTTCGTCCAGTGACTGGATGCGGACATCGCCACTGATGCCCGGGGTAAAACCGGAGCGGCTGCTCGAAGCTTGCGGTATGCTTTCTATCATCGTGTTCCATTCGCCACAGTCCAGGCATTGACCGGCCCACTTGCTCTGGCTGGCGCCACATGAAGAACAGACGTAGAGCGTTTTTACCTTGGCCATCAGCTTGTTTCCATGTCGCTCATATCAGGCTCGTCTTCCGTCGCCAGGCGTGGATGAATGCGCGCAGCCTGAACCGCGTTATTATCAGTGCGGGTGATTTCAATAGGGTAGTTGGCAATCAACAGACTGGTTCCCGGTGTTGGTATCATTTCAAGATGTTCCAGGATCAATCCATTAAGTGTTTTCGGTCCGTCAGTTGGCAACTCCCAGGATAGCATGCGGTTGATTTCGCGAATGTGCGTACTGCCGTCGATAAGGTAACTGCCGTCCTCCTGTATATGGATACCGGCACTGCGAACCGATGAATCCGTGGTGAATTGACCAACGATTTCTTCAAGTATATCTTCCAGCGTAACCAGTCCATGGATGCTGCCATATTCGTCAACAACAAGCCCGGAGCGTCTTCTGTTTTTCTGGAAGTTAAGCAGCTGACGGGTCAGCGATGTGCCTTCGGGTATGAAATAAGGTTCACGAATCAATGATTCGAGTGTTTTGCGCGTGAGTTCGCCCCTGACCACGAGGTTGAGCACCTTGCGCAAATGCAGCATGCCAATGGTGTTATCGATGCTGTCCTTGAAAACCGGAACACGAGTACGATGGCTGTTGGTTATCTGCTGCACCACATCGTTCCAGTCGTCGTTGAGATCGATACCGGTAACATCATTGCGTGGCACCATGATGTCTTCAACGCTGATATTTTCCAGGTCGAGAATACCGAGCAGCATGTCCGTATGCTTGCCTGGAATAAACTGTCTTGCCTCATGGACGACCATGCGCAGCTCATCTGCGTTCAGGCTGTCATCAGAGCTGGATGCCGCGTGCACGCCAAACAGTGCCAGCATTTTGTTCGAGATAAGGTTTACGAACCATACCAGCGGATAAAAGATCTTCTGCAAGGGCGTGTAGATGTAGGCAGCAATGTAGGCAAACAAATCCGGCTTCAGGGCAGCCAGGGTTTTAGGCGTTACTTCGGCAAATACCAGGATGACGAACGTCAGCAGGCCGGTGGCGATTGCGATACCGGCCTCACCGTAATAGCGCATCGCAATCAATGACGCGATGGCGGAAGCCAGAATATTGACAAAATTATTGCCAAGTAGAATCAGTCCGAGTAAACGGTCCGGCCTCTCCAGCAGATAACTTGCCAGCCTTGCGCCACGATGGCCTTTTCTCGCAAGGCTTTTCATGCGGTAACGGTTGAGTGTCATCAATGCTGTTTCCGAACCCGAGAAAAAGCCTGAAAGCATAATCAGGACAATCAGAATAATGAAAAGCGTACCTGTGGAAATATGGCTCAATGAGAGTCTCGTCTGGTTGGTCTGTTTTTATTTCAATCGACGAAGCTGTCGAGTGTCAAGTTGAGGCAAGAATCACTTCGAGAACGAACTTGCTGCCAAAGTATGCCAGCATCAGGCTGATGAAGCCGCCCAGTGTCCAGCGAATAGCGGTGCGTCCACGCCAGCCGGCCAGCCAGCGGCCCGCGAGCAGGATTGCAAACACCAGCCAGGCCAGAATAGAGAGGATTGTTTTATGTGCCAGGTGCTGGGCAAACATGTTTTCAAGAAAGATCATGCCGCTTAGCAGTGACAGGCTGAGGCAGACAAAACCAATAATAATTGCGTCGAACAGCAATGTTTCCATCGTTTTCAGCGGTGGCAGCAGGCGTATCAGGCCACCGGGCTGGTGCTTGTGCAGGAATCTGTTTTGCACCGAGAGCACAATGGCATGCAGTGCAGCAAGTCCGAGAATGCTGTAGGCGATAATCGAACTCACAACATGAAAAATCAGGCCGCCCGGGCTTCCCGGTGGCAACAGATGAACAGAGGTGGTTGCAAGATCGGCGGAAACGGTTAACGCGGCAAGCGGCATGACAGCGATGCCGATAATCTCAATAGGGTGCCTTAGTGCGGACACCAGTGTGAACAGGGTGATAAAGGCGCTGACCAGCGATAACGCGGTGAAAAAGCCGATATTGATTCCTTGCGGACTGGCCATGCTAACTGACAGGGTATAAAGATGTGCGCCCAGACCGAGAAATCCCGGCGTGAGGATCATTGACTTGCTCATGGCAGCCACCCTGCCGGACTGATTCAGTTTCATCATCAGCAGGACTGTGCAGCCCAGGTAGAGCGTTATCGTTAAAAATGCAGCAAAAAAATCTGTCATGCCGATCAGTTATTTCTTGATAATTGAATTGTAGCCAAACATTCAGAGCTGCGTCACCAAACCAGCCAGCTAAACATGGCTGCAGCGTTTACGCTCAGGTGCAGCATGTTATCACTTGAGCCGGGTAAAAAACACAAATGCAGGGACAGGCGGGCAATCGCGGGACGCGCTGTTGTAACAGAAAAGACATGAATTAACCGCAGAGACGCGGAGGCGCAGAGTTTACCCTGGAAACCCAATTAATAATTCACACAGTGCAAGCCTTGTGATCTGCCCGTTAATTCAATCCGGTCACCAGCGTTCCCGTAGTAAACATTTTTCTCTGCGTCTTTGCGTCTCTGCGGTTAATCTGTTTTTTAGCAACAGACCGTGGGCGAGTGCTTTGCAGACATCAGCTGGCGAATAATTATTTGCCTGCCTCATGTATAATCCACCTTTCTACAAAACCAGCTGTAACAAATAACCATGTTTGACGGATTAAGTGATCGCCTTGCCAAAACTGCACAACGCCTGCGTGGCCAGGGCCGTTTGACTGAAGACAATATCCAGGATGCCTTGCGCGAGGTGCGCATGGCGCTGCTTGAAGCCGATGTGGCACTGCCGGTTGTGCGTACTTTCATCGACGATGTGAAGCAGCGCGCGATGGGTGAGGAAGTGCTGACCAGCCTGACACCGGGCCAGGTGTTTATCAGTATTGTGCAGCAGGAAATGGTCCATCTGATGGGCGAGGCTAATGAGCGTCTCGACCTTGCGACCCAGCCACCTGCAGTTATTCTGATGGCAGGTCTGCAGGGTGCAGGTAAAACAACAACCGTGGCCAAGCTGGCAAAATTGCTGCAGGAGCGCGAGCACAAGAAAACACTGCTGGTCAGCTGTGATATCTATCGTCCTGCGGCCATTGATCAATTGCAAACCCTGGCATCCCAGGTGGGTGCTGAATTCTACCCCAGTACCACCGACCAGGATCCGGCAACAATCGCGAGCGCAGCTATTGACCACGCGCGCAAACAGCATATTGACGTGGTTCTGGTCGATACGGCAGGCCGTCTGCATATCGATAATGACATGATGGACGAAATCAAGCGGGTCCATGCGGCGGCCAAACCTGTCGAAACCCTGTTTGTTGTCGACAGTATGACCGGGCAGGATGCAGCCAACACGGCACATGCGTTTGACGAAGCACTGCCATTGACCGGCGTGATCCTGACCAAGACCGATGGTGATGCGCGCGGCGGTGCTGCGCTTTCCATACGCCAGATTACCGGCAAGCCGATCAAGTTCATGGGTATCGGTGAGAAAATCGATGCGCTTGAACCTTTCCATCCGGACCGCGTTGCGTCACGTATTCTGGGCATGGGTGATGTGCTGTCACTGGTCGAAGAGGTGCAGCAGAAGGTCGATCACAAGAAAGCCGAGCAACTGGCGAAAAAAGTCAGGAAAGGAAAAAGCTTTGATTTCAACGACCTCAAGGACCAGTTTGAACAAATGCAGAATATGGGCGGCATGGCGGGCCTGATTGACAAGATGCCGGGTATGGGCAGCATGGCGGACAAGGTCAAGGACCAGGTGAATGAACGCGAAATTCGTCGCATGATCGCGATTATCCAGTCGATGACGCCAAAGGAACGTAAATTCCCTGATATCATCAAGGGCTCAAGAAAACGCCGTATTGCAGCCGGTTGCGGTTTGCAGGTTCAGGACGTGAACCGCTTGATGAAGCAGCATCAGCAGATGCGCAAGATGATGAAGAAAATGTCCAAGGGCGGTATGGCGTCCATGATGCGCGGCCTGAAAGGCAAAATTCCCGGTGGCGGCCCCCCGGGTATGGGCCCCGGCGGTATGGGATTTTAATCGTTTCTAACCGTTTCATATTTAAAAAAAATCACGTAAAATAGCCGGCTTCCTGCGGGCGGGTGAGCCTGCGATACAGACATTTGAGAGATTTAATTCAATGGTAACGATTCGTTTATCAAGAGGCGGTGCGAAGAAAAAGCCTTTCTATCACATTGACGTCAAGGACTCACGTCGTTCACGTGATGGTCGCTATATCGAGCGTATTGGCTTTTTCAATCCCTGTGCACGTGGTGCGGAACAGCGCCTGCATATCGATTTTGATCGCGTTGAGCACTGGGTGTCAAACGGTGCGGCTACTTCAGACCGTGTAGCATCCCTGCTGAAAGAGGCTCGCAAACAGGCTTCCTGAGTTGCCACCGGCCTTGTCAGCTGAAAATGAAAAGCTGATTATCGGCAGGATCTCCGGTGTTTACGGAGTGAAAGGTTGGGTCAAGGTCTATTCGGACACAGACCCGCGAGAAGGGATAACAGACTACAATCCCTGGTATTTAGCACAGGCTAGCGGTAACAATGGTGAATGGCGCGAGGTCACGGTGGAAAGCGGACGACGCCAGGCCAAAACCGTGATTGCCAAACTTGAAGGTGTTGATGACAGGGACGCGGCAATGCAGCTGAGTGGTGCATTAATTGCGATTATGCCGGACCAGTTGAATGAGCTTGCCAAAGGCGAATATTACTGGCGCGATCTTATCGGTTTGCGCGTCATCAACAGGGAAGATGTTGAGCTTGGAACCGTACAGCGACTGATGGAAACCGGCGCCAACGATGTTCTCGTGGTTGCTGACGACAGCGCAGACAGACGGGGTGGCAAGGAACACCTGATCCCATGGACGTTGGGACAGGCAGTGCTCGAGGTCGATCTGGAGCGACAGTTTATTCGTGTCGACTGGGACGAGGATTTTTAGGGATTTACTGGTTTAAGCAGAAGCAGGGTCTTTGATAAGGTGCATTTTCACGTAATCACCCTGTTTCCGGAGATGGTCGGACAAATCACAGCGGAAGGTGTGCTCGGCCGTGCCATCAGACAGGGAATTATCGGGTTGACATGCTGGCACCCGAGGGACTTCACTCATGACCGGCATCGTACCGTGGATGACCGTCCATACGGTGGTGGTCCGGGCATGCTGATGAAAGTGCAGCCACTGGCAGACGCGATTGTTGCGGCCAGAAAACAGGCGGGTGCATCGGCAAGGGTGATTTATCTGAGTCCGCAGGGACAGAGACTGAATCAACAAAAAGTCAGCCAGCTGGCAGCGCGCAATGCCGAAACTGGAGCGGCGTCTTTGATCCTGATAGCCGGGCGCTATGAAGGTATCGACGAGCGCCTGATAGAACAGTATGTCGATGAGGAAATATCTATCGGCGACTACGTAGTGAGCGGTGGCGAGCTTGCGGCGATTGTGTTGATCGACGCTGTCGCAAGAATGCTGCCCGGTGTTCTGGGTGATGAGAATTCTGCACAGCAGGATTCCTTCATGCAGGGCCTGCTGGACTGTCCGCACTATACGCGGCCGGAACAGATCAATGGAGTACGGGTACCGGATGTACTGTTGAGCGGAGACCATAAGGCTATCGCTCGCTGGAGACTGAAACAGTCTCTGGGTAGAACCTGGTTGCGCAGACCGGATTTACTGGAACAGCTGCAACTGAATAAAGAACAACATAAATTGCTTGATGAGTTTCAGCGAGAATATCAACAGGCAGATGACTAGCTGGCTACAGGCCATACGCATTAGGTATTAGCGGAGTAATCAACATGAGTAA
>JASFVM010000105.1:0-8241 GCA_050049835.1 Gammaproteobacteria bacterium | reverse complement strand
TACGATGACGTCGGTAATGTCTATGTCGGGCGCACGATCGAGGAAGTACGTGAGAAAAACAAACTGCCTGCTGATTTTGCCCTGAAGCAGGACGATGACGTACTCGATACCTGGTTTTCATCGGCATTATGGCCATTCTCCACCCTGGGCTGGCCGGAAAAAACACCTGAGCTTGAAGATTTCTATCCTACCAATGTCCTGGTGACCGGTTTCGACATCATCTTCTTCTGGGTGGCACGCATGATCATGATGGGGCTGAAGTTCATGGGCGACGTCCCCTTCCATGAGATTTATATACATGGCCTGGTGCGCGATGCCGAAGGCCAGAAAATGTCGAAATCCAAAGGTAACGTGCTTGATCCGATCGATGTTGTCGACGGCATCGATCTTGAAGCGCTGGTCGCTAAAAGAACCGATGCGGTCATGCAACCGCACCTGATTGAGCGCATCGAAAAACTGACCCGCAAAAACTTCCCCGACGGTATACCTGCGTTTGGTACTGACGCCTTGCGCTTTACCTTTGCCGCGCTGGCCACAACCGGGCGCGACATCGTACTGTCACCTTCCCGCATTGAAGGCTATCGCAACTATTGCAACAAGCTGTGGAATGCAACGCGATATGTACTGATGCAAACCGAGGGCAAGGACACCGGTATCGATAACCAGGCTGTTGAACTTTCGCTGGCCGATCGCTGGATTGTTTCACGTCTACAGCACATCGAACAGGATATCGAAAAACACATCAGGAACTATCGATTCGATCTCTACGCACAGGAACTGTATGCTTTTGTCTGGGAAGATTACTGCGACTGGTACCTGGAACTTTCCAAGCCCGTCCTGTTCAACGAAGCAACACCTGCAGCCGCCCAGCGCGGTACGCGTCGCACCCTGGTTCGCGTTCTTGAAGCCATTCTGCGACTCAATCACCCCATAATGCCCTTCATTACCGAAGAACTATGGCAGAAAGTTGCGCCATTGACAGGCCATGATATGAACACGGCCGGCAAAACAATCATGACCCGGCCATTCCCCGAGTTTGACAGCAGCAAAGTCGACACCGCTGCTGAAAATGAACTTGAATGGGTCAAATCCTTCATCAGCGGGGTACGCAGAATCCGTTCAGAAATGGACATTGCGCCAGGCAAGGCACTGCCCGTATTGCTGCACAACGCCAGCCAGCATGACAGGGAGATCTACAACAGTAACCAGGCATTTATCAACACCCTCGCCAAGCTGGAATCTGTTGCATGGCTTGAAACCGGCGATAAAGCACCTGAATCAGCAACGGCCCTGGTTGGTGAAATGCAGATCCTTATTCCTCTCGCCGGCCTGATTGACAAGGAAGCCGAACTGGCCCGCCTCAGCAAGGAAATTGCAAAATTACAGACCAACCTTGATAAGGGTAACGCGAAACTGCAGAATTCGAATTTCGTCGATAAGGCCCCTGAAGCTGTTGTCGAGAAAGAACGTCAACGCGTTGAGGAAATGGCCAGGGCCAAACAACAGCTTGAACAGCAGGCGGAAAAAATCCGTGCACTGTAACAGCGAGCCCGGGCACTTGCACTGCCACGCACTGTCACAGTAACCTGACGCACTCATTTATTGCGATAACGGCCCTGTAATGGAAACACCTGACAAGCAACAGCAAATCATCCAGACCCATGCCGGACTTATACTGGGCGTGGTGCAGTGCATCCAGAATTCAGACCTGAGGCCGCAAATGGAGCAAGCACTGCTTGTATCAGAGCAAAATGGATGGGACAAGCTTGTCGCCGCGATCCGCAAGATACTCAACGGCAGCAGGGATCAGAGTATATTAAACGGTCTGGATGATGAAGATACGGTTATCGTCACAGCCATTCTGCGCGGCCTGCAGGATCCGGCCACCTTGCCCAAACCGGAAGAAAAACCGGATGCCACACTGGCTGCACCGATGCTCGCCAATCTTATCAACGATGCACGACGCGGTGATCATAACGCAGTGATCATGCTCGGTGGTATGGCTGAACAAATGTCCATGGCCGGTGGCGACATGGCCAGCGTTGGCGCGATTCTAAAAGACCTGATCGACGGTGAACGCAATGTCGACAAGTTATGCGACAAGGTTGGCCCACAGGGCGAGTCCCTGATTGTTCAGATACTGGCTGAACTGGGCAAACTCGAAGTCCACTAATACTTCAGGACATTGTATATCATCCTTGTGTGCTTCGCGTTGATATAAACCTTTCAATCGCTAATCTGTACTGGTTCTGATTAGATCTGACAGTCATTGTCAGAATATTAAATTGTCCGGCGTGGTACATGAAATCAATTCCACAGATGAACGCAGATAAACACAGGTAAAGCTGTCTTATAAATTGCTGAATCTGACGCTGCCTGGCAGATCAAATCCAGACCATTACAAAAAATTACAGCTCAACCTAATCGGACACTTCATGTCAAATTAAGCACTGACTATTACAGCTAGTCATCAAAATCCCATTTACCTTGATCATTTTTGCACAACGATTTTTTAACAGTTTTCATATCCATTCCTTCCTTGTCAGATTCAACTTGAATTATCCGGCAATCATACACTTCAAAATCTTCTTCCTTCGTATACTCTGACAGAAGCTTGATTTTTGCATGATAGCCACTCTCCGGATTGTTTATCTCCCTGACATCTCCCACCTGGCCGTTATTTAACAGCTGCAGTGATGCTGCTTCAAGAAGATCAAAATCCTTCGACGAGAACTGCTTTGCCTCTTCTTCACTCACACCCATTATTTTTTTGCCCGCATCACCCATAAGGACGAATGGCGCAGTGATAATACCTTTGAAAAAACCCGTAACGGCACCGGTACTGGCTTCCTTGCCGGCCTCCCTCGCCTTGTCGATCATTGCGTCTGCCCTGTCCAGCAGCGGCGGTATCGATTCCCGGGTAGTCTCAACTTCTTGCAGCACCTGCGGCACCAGCGGCCGGGTTGCCTCGATCTCTTTTGAAGCCCCAACAACGGCCGCGGAA
The DNA here is from genome assembly GCA_050049835.1 of Gammaproteobacteria bacterium. Lineage (GTDB taxonomy): Bacteria > Pseudomonadota > Gammaproteobacteria > SZUA-229 > SZUA-229 > JABDQW01. The sequence continues at coordinate 5,237 of JASFVM010000105.1, read as the reverse complement.
GCCCTGTCTGCACTTTCGAGCACGGCGGGAATCTCCTTTCTCACAGCTTCGACTTCACGCAGAATCGGCGGGATCTGCTGGCGTGTATGCGTGACCTCATCGAGCACGGGCGGAACCAGCTTTCTGGTTTGCTCGACTTCATGCAGGATGTCGGGAATCAGCAAGCGAATTTCACTAACTTCGCTGACAACCGGTTCGATCTTCTCAGCGGTTTGATTAACACTCGTCAGTATTTGTGGAATTTGCATACTGACAAGCGATACCTGGTAGGCAAAATAGATCAATGCGCCGGCAAGAGAAAACATTGCCAGCGACATCACAGAGCTGGCAAGCAGCTGCGCTCCGTTTTTTGCAGAATCAGCCATGGAATCCGGGTTATCGTTTATCCCTTGTTCGAGAACAGAAGAATACCACTACGGACCAAATAAAAGGAAGAACTGCTAGTGGTACACTGCCGCGGTAAGGCTGAAATCAGATAAGGGTGCCTGCAACAACAACCCGGCAGGGCTTATCCATCTAGGCATAGATACCGTGCTCGCGGGTGGCGAGGAAACGGATTTGAGGCCATTTTTCCATGGTCATATCAAGGTTTACACGTGTCGGTGCTATATACACAAGGTCACCGGCATGATCGAGTGCAAGATTATTGCTGTGCCGGTCCTTGAATTTGCCCAGTTCCTTGTCATTGTCACATTCCACCCAGCGCGCCGTCGTGACACTGACATTTTCGAAGCTGCATTCAACGCCATATTCATCTTTAAGACGGTGTTTCACGACTTCGAACTGCAGCACACCGACAGCACCCAGGATCAGGTCGTTGTTATTGAGCGGCCGGTACAGCTGTGTCGCCCCCTCTTCACATAACTGGATGAGGCCTTTTTGCAGGGCTTTCATCTTTAACGGGTCACGCAGTTGTGCGCGCCTGAACAGCTCCGGTGCGAAGTTGGGTATACCGGTGAACGCCAGGTCTTCACCAAGGGTGAAGGAATCACCAATTCGCATCGTGCCATGATTATGTAAACCAATTATGTCACCGGCGTAGGCCTGCTCGACATGCTCCCTGTCGGACGCCATGAAGGTCAGCGCATCCGCCAGTTTGATGTCTTTACCGATGCGGACATGCCTGACCTTCATGCCCTTACTGTAGGTTCCGGAACAGATGCGCACAAAAGCAATACGGTCACGATGTCCGGGATCCATGTTGGCCTGGATCTTGAAAACAAAACCGGTAAACTTTTCTTCTGCCGGCTTCACAATACGGGATTGTGTTTCACGCTGGCGGGGTGGCGGCGCAAAGTCATCGAGTGCATCGAGCAGCTCCCTGACACCGAAATTATTGATACCTGAACCGAAAAACACCGGCGTCATTTCACCACGATTATATGCTTCGATATCGAATTCATGGCTGGCGCCCTTCACCAGCTCGATCTCCTCGCGCAGCTCTTCGGCCACCGGTCCCAGCACTTCGTCCAGTTGGGGATTATCCAGGCCCTGAATAACGTCGCCCTGCTGTACCTTGCCGTCGTGCGTTGCGCTGAACATGTGGACGCTGTCTTCAACCAGGTTGAATACGCCCTTGAACTGCTTGCCCATGCCAATGGGCCAGGTAATCGGTGCACACCGGATATTGAGGATATCCTCGATTTCGTCCATAAGATCTATAGGATCACGTGCTTCGCGATCCATTTTATTGACGAAAGTAATGATCGGCGTGGTGCGCAAGCGGCAGACATCCATCAGCTTGATGGTGCGCTCTTCAACGCCTTTGGCGGCATCGATTACCATCAACGCTGAATCAACAGCCGTAAGTGTGCGGTAAGTATCCTCGGAAAAGTCGGCGTGTCCCGGCGTATCCAGCAGGTTGATGATGCTCTTCTTGTAGGGGAACTGCATTACGGAAGACGTCACCGATATACCACGCTGTTTCTCCAGCTCCATCCAGTCCGAGGTGGCATGCCTGGCGGCCTTGCGTCCTTTCACCGTTCCCGCCAGCTGGATGGCACCGCCATACAGCAGCAGTTTTTCGGTCAGCGTGGTTTTACCCGCATCAGGATGCGAAATAATGGCGAACGTGCGTCGGCGATTGACTTCTTCAGGGTATGACATGGGCGGGGAATTATACAGCGTTGATCGCCAGTTAAAAGACTTAATATCAGCCAATTACGGGTAAAGCTAATGTCGGGCCGTTCCAGATAGAATGTTGAGAATAACGCAAAGGCCGCAGAGGCGCAGAGTGCGCAAAGACAACGGGTGATAACCACAGTCACAACACCGATAAAACAACTGCATGGATACGCGTGAACTGTAATAGTCAGGGCTTAATCTGACATTGAGTGTCAGATTAGCATAAACCGTGATTTTTTTATCAGGACGAACATTCCTGAATCCAGGGGAAAGCCTGGTACAGAATATACTCTCGTAGAGACGCAGGGATCGCAGCGGAAGGCCAGTTCAATATGATTGCACTGGTAAAGCATCAGTTAGCTCTGCGCCTCAGCGAGATGACAGGAGTGAAACCTGTGGCACAGGTGTATGTCGATGATGGGGAATCTGACAATGTTTGTGCGACCAGGTCAAGATCATTACACGTGAACACATGTGACATCTTACTGACACCTGTTCGCCTGAGGTTTATGCCAGGGACACAGGAATACGATTCACACAACCATCAGATTTTCTCAGTGTCCTTTGCACCTCTGCGGCCTTTGCGTGACTTCAAACTGTCCGGCATCGGCAACTGATCCCGGCGTTCTAGATGCCAAGGAAGGGATCTGAATCGGTAATCAGGCTTTTGGCCAGGATAATCGCATCTTCCCGACCATCGTGATCAGGATAATAGCCGGCTCGTGTACCCAGCTCGTGAAAATCGGAAGAAAGATAAAGCTGGATGGCAATGATATTGGATTGCCTGACTTCAAGCAGGATGGTATCTGCCCCTGAATCCCTTGCGGTATGGGTAAGGTGGTTAAGCATCAAGCGGCCGATGCCACGATGCTGGTAATCGGGGTGAACGCACAGGTTAAGCACATGGGCTTCTGCTCCGCTCAGCATAACGATCCCGTATGCCACTGTGTTGCCGCTATCTTCGTAAACCCAGCAACTGTAGCCAACCCGCAGGCAGTCACGAAAAATACCCAGTGTCCAGGGGTGTTCATAGGCCGCGATCTCGATGTCGATAATTCTGCCAAGATCATCGATTTCCATCTCGCGAATATTTTCTGCGCGAGCCATTCCTGCTTTCAGACTGTCAGGTTGAACTGCCATTGTCGTTTAATAATATTTTAACGCGTTTCAGATCCTGCCAGGATTTGCGCTTCTCAACCGGTTTACGCAGCAGATAGGCAGGATGATAACTTACCAGCAGCGGAATGCCGGCATAGCTGTGCTGCTTGCCACGCAATGCAGCAAGACTCTGCTCGCTGCTTAACAGGTGATGCGCTGCAATACGTCCCAGTGCGAGAATGACCGACGGCCGGATCAACTCTATTTGCTGCTGCAGCCAGGGATTACAGGCTGCCGCTTCTTCCGGTCGGGGATTACGGTTATCGGGGGGGCGACACTTGAGGATATTGGCAATATACACCTGTTCGCGATCGAGACCGATGGCCGCAAGCATGGCATTGAGAAGCTGCCCGGCACGCCCGACAAATGGCTCCCCCTGCAGATCCTCGTCCCTGCCAGGCGCTTCGCCGATAATCAGCAAGTCGGCGTTTTTATCACCGACACCAAATACAGTCCGGGTTCGCGCCGCATGCAATTCACATCTCGTGCAACTGGCAACAGCCTGCTCAAGCTGCCGCCAGATCACATCCTCGTTTTCTGCTTTATCATTGTGCATACTGCCGCCGGTAGCAGCAGACTGCTCCTGCTGTTCAAGCGACTGCCATACCTGGATACCCATGGTCTCCAGGTAATAGCGGCGTATATCCTCAGGCAACCGACAACCCGTCGTTTGATTGTGCCTGCTGTTTGACATCAGCAACATTCCCTAAACATCACCATGTTGAGGATGCTCACGTGATTCTGACTGCAACAGTTTGTTGAGCGCATTAATATAAGCATTGGTCGAAGCAATAACGATATCAGTATCGGCGCCCTGGCCATTAACGATACGACCTGATTTTTCCAGCCTGACCGTGACCTCACCCTGAGCATCGGTACCACTGGTAATGTTATTTACCGAGTACAGCTGCAAGCTGGTTTCGCTGTGCACAACGGACTCGATTGCCCTGAATGCCGCATCGACCGGACCGCTGCCATCAGAAGCCGTCCTGACTTCCTTGCCATCGATGGCCAGCACCAGTGTTGCATTGGGTATTTCTCCGGTTTCTGAACACACATGGAGGCTGAGAAGCTGGAAACGCTCATTTTCAATAGTCCAGTTGCTGTCAGCAACAATCGCCTGCAGGTCTTCGTCATATACTTCATGTTTCTTGTCAGCAAGATCCTTGAACCGCGAAAACGCTGCATTGAGCTCATTCTCTGAATTAAACTCTATGTCAAGCTCTTGCAGTCGTGTCTTGAAAGCATTTCTGCCGGAGTGCTTGCCAAGCACAATACGGTTGGCTGCCCAGCCAACATCCTGCGCACGCATGATTTCATAGGTCTCCCTGCTCTTGAGTACGCCATCCTGATGAATACCCGATTCATGCGCGAATGCGTTCGCACCAACAATCGCCTTGTTGGGCTGCACCGGAAAACCGGTAATACCGGCAACAAGGCGTGAACAGGGCACAATCTGGGTCGTATCAAGCGTGGTATCACAGGGGAAAATATCCTGCCGTGTGTGTACCGCCATGACTACTTCTTCCAGCGAAGCATTACCGGCGCGCTCACCAAGCCCGTTAATGGTACATTCAACCTGGCGCGCACCATTGAGCACGGCCGCCAGCGAATTACCAACCGCAAGGCCAAGGTCGTTATGGCAATGAACGGAAAAAATCGCCTTGTCAGAATTCGGAATGCGTTCGATCAGGGTCCTGATCAACTCACCGAACTGGTGTGGAATGTTATAGCCTACCGTATCCGGAATGTTGATCGTACTGGCACCCGCATCAATCACCGCCTCGATGATCCTGCACAGAAAATCCGTCTCTGACCGCCCGGCATCTTCCGGTGAGAATTCGACGTTATCGGTAAAGCTACGCGCCAGCCTGACCGCTTTTACTGCCTGCTCGATGACCTGATCCGGCTGCATGCGCAGTTTCTTTTCCATATGAATCGGCGAAGTGGCGATG
>JASFVM010000121.1:0-7575 GCA_050049835.1 Gammaproteobacteria bacterium | reverse complement strand
GGCACCAGTTCGAACAGTTCGCCCAGTTGATCGATGACAATAGTGTGGGGTTTGGAGTCGCCGTCGTAGCGCACGGCATGCCCTAAAAGACAGCGACTGACACCTACCAATGGTTTTTCACGCATGGCTTGGAAAACAAGGAACGAGTGACGAGGGACGAGGGGCGAGGAAAAAAGCCAAGACGCTGGATCCCCGCCTGCGCGGGGATGACGCGATATATCGGTATAACGTCATATAGGGGGATAATGGTATACGTGTGGTATTCATGCTTAAAAGGTTGTCACTCCCGCGACAAATCCGAAGGGATCGGATTTGAACGCACGAAGTGTGGCCCGCAGGGCGTAAGGCAGGATGCCTGTAGTAACCGGGAGTCCAGCGTCTTGATATAAAAAACCTCTGTGTTCTCTATGCCTCTGTGGCGGTTTTTTATGCTCTACATAAAAAACAGTGGCGAGTGGCGAGGGAAAAGTGGCAGGCACTCGTTTTGATTCCCTTTCCACTCGCAACTCGTCCCTTGCCCCTATTTCTTAGCCCCCATCGCCAGCGCACGTTCACGCGAACGCTTTTCTTCGATCGCACGCTCGCCGGCATCCCAGTTGGGCGTGGTTTCCGGCCAGCCGAACATGTGCGCGGTGAGCACTTCGCAGAGAACCTCGATGTGCTCGGGAGTGGCGTTCAGTGCCGGGATATAGGAAAAGTCCAGGCCACCGGCTTCGAGGAAAATCTCGCGGTTTTCCATGTCGATTTCTTCCAGTGTTTCCAGGCAATCGGCGGAAAAGCCGGGGCAGATGACTTCGACGCTGCGCACCCCGCTGCCAGCCAGTTCCTCCAGCGTCTTGTCACAGTAGGGCTGCAGCCAGGGTTCGCGGCCGAAGCGTGACTGGAACACGACCATCCATTCACCTTCGTTCAGCTCGAGTTCTTCGGCCACCAGGCGGGCGGTTTTCTGGCAATGGCAGAAATAGGGGTCGCCCTGATCGAAATAACGTTGCGGGATGCCGTGGAACGAGAACAGGAGTTTTTGCGCGCGCCTGTGCTGCGACCAGTGCTGTCGGATGCTGTTGGCCAGTGCGGTGATGTATTTCGGGTGATCATGGTAATGGTTGATGAAACGCAGGTCCGGCAGCCAGCGCCAGGTCTGCAGCACGTTGGTGACCTCGTCGAATACCGAGGCAACGGTGGTGGCCGAGTACTGTGGATACAGCGGCAGCACCAGGATACGGCGCGCTCCGGCCAGGCGCAGCGCATCGAGTCCGCTCCTGATCGACGGATTACCATAGCGCATGGCGAGGTCGACCAGTACGTTGCCGCGGAACCTTTCCTGGATCTTTTTCTCGATTGCCTGTGCCTGCAGCTTGGAGGTTGCGATCAGCGGTGAACCGTCGATGCTCCATACCTTTTTATAGGCACGGGCCGAGCGGCGCGGGCGTATGCGCAGGATGACACCGTGCAGGATCAGCCACCACAGCGGGCGAGGAACCTCGACGACGCGAGGGTCCCAGAGAAATTCGGCGAGGTAGCGGCGTACCGCTGAAGGTGTCGGAGCATCCGGCGAGCCAAGGTTGACCAGTAAGATACCGAGCTTTTCCTTGGCGCCGTGTTGATAGGTGTATTCCCTGGTTTTCACTTTGATATCAATGTGTAAATACAAAAACAGGACGCAAGCGTGACAGATTCAACTGCATTCTACAAGCCGGCTGGCGGCGCCTAATTGTGGTGTTTGTATTCAAACAAAAATGAGATTCCTGTAACATACGCGAAATTTTCTCATCCCCGTATTATGCGCTGGAGCTGGACATGCCGATCAGGCTGGCTGTACCCAAAGAAACGACAACCAACGAGCGACGTATCGCGCTTGAACCTTCGGTGGCCAAAAAGCTGACTGACAAGGGCGTCAAGCTCACCATGCAAAAGGGCGCCGCCCTGTCTTCGCTGTTCAGTGATGAGGCTTTCGAAAACGTCGAACTGATAGACGATGCGGCCAGCCTGTACCGGGACGCCGATGTCATCTTCAAGGTGCAGCCGCCGACAGCTGAAGAACTGGCGCAGATCAAGGACGGCGCGGTGATTGTCGGTTTCATGGCGCCGCACAAGAATGCGGACATGATCAAAACCCTGTGTGAGAAGAACATCACCAGCCTGGCCATGGAACTGGTGCCGCGTATCACCCGGGCGCAGTCAATGGATGCGCTGTCCTCGCAGGCTTCCATAGCCGGCTATATGGGCGTGCTGATGGGTGCGCAGCTGGCTCCGGTTTTCTTCCCGATGCTGACGACAGCGGCGGGCACGATCCGCCCGGCCAAGGTGCTGGTCATCGGCGCCGGTGTTGCCGGTCTGCAGGCGATCGCCACCGCCAAGCGTCTGGGTGCGATTGTTGAAGCTTTCGATGTGCGCTCCGCGACCCGCGAACAGGTCGAATCACTCGGCGGCAAATTCATCGATACCGGCGTCAGCGCCGAAGGCAAGGGCGGTTATGCGCGCGAACTCACCGAGGATGAAAAGCAACAGCAGCAGGAGGTGCTGGCGAAGCACGTGGCCCAGGCAGATGTGATTATCACCACCGCCGCTATCCCCGGACGTCCGTCACCGAAGATTATCAGCGAGGCCATGGTAAAGGAAATGAAAACCGGCGCCGTTATCGTTGACCTGGCATCGGAAGGTGGTGGCAACTGTGAACTCACCAAACCAGGTGAGACGACTAAATACCAGGAGCGCGTTACCATTCACGGTCCGTTGAACGTAGCCAGTGAATTGCCGGTTCATGCCAGTGACATGTATGCGAAGAATCTGTTCAACCTGGTGTCACCGTTTATCAGCGAAGACGGTGAACTGGCACTGGATTTCGAAGATGAGGTTATCGCCGGCTGTGTGCTGACGCACGGCGGCGAAGTCAAAGCGGAGCAATATCGATAATAAGTTTATTTGTCATTTCGAGCAGTGGAAGGAATTTCCACACTCTATGCGCAGCTTCAGGAGATTCCTCGTCGCTTCGCTCACTCGGGATGACATCAATAATTCTAATTTGCACACGTGCAAGAGAAATTAAATCATGATTGAAGGTTTTACCGCGTTATACATATTCATGCTGTCCGCGTTTACCGGCTACGAGGTGATCAGCCGGGTGCCGGTGATTCTGCACACGCCGCTGATGTCGGGCTCCAACTTTGTCCACGGCATCGTGCTGGTCGGTGCCATGATCGCACTGGGCCATGCCGAGGGTACGCTGGAACTGGCGATCGGCTTTTTCGCGGTGGCACTGGCCGCAGGCAACGCGGTTGGCGGTTATTTCGCGACGGTGCGCATGCTTGAAATGTTCAAAAGCAGCAAGGAGGCTAAATAATGCTAGGCCTTGCTGTTGATATTACCTATTTCGTTACGGCCTTCATCTTTATCTATGGCCTGAAGAAGATGTCTTCGCCGGTGACCGCCCGCGGCGGCATTGTTATCGCCGGTATTGCCATGGTGGCGGCAACGCTGATTACCTTTGGTGTTCCCCAGGTTGAACTTGAGCTCAATATCAACATGATCCTGATGCTCATTGCCATTGCTGCCGGTTCGGCGGTGGCATACATCTCGGCCAAACGCGTTGCGATGACCGATATGCCGCAAATGATCGCGTTGTATAACGGCATGGGTGGTGGTGCCGCTGCTGCTATTGCTGCGGTCGAGCTGGTCAAGCTGTCAGCAGGTGGTGAAAGCCATGGCCTGGTGATCCAGGTGCTGGCGGTACTGGGCGCCGTCATCGGTGCAGTTTCTTTTTCCGGTTCCGCTGTCGCGTTTGCCAAGCTGCAGGGTTTGATGAAAAAGACCTTGCGCCTGCCTCTGCACCAGTTCATTAACCTTGGCCTGTTTGCCGCTGTCTGTGTCACCGGCTACTGGGTTGCCACCGGTCATCCCGTCAATTTCGATTATGTCATCTGGTTCTTTGTGCTGGCGCTGGTGCTCGGCGTCATGGTGACGCTGCCGATTGGCGGCGCCGATATGCCGGTGGTCATCTCGCTGTTCAACGCCCTCACCGGGCTTGCGGTTGCCTTTGAAGGCTTCGTACTGAACAACGCTGCGATGATCATTGCCGGTACCGTGGTCGGTTCATCGGGTACCCTGCTGACCCAGTTGATGGCGAAGGCGATGAACCGTTCGCTGGCCAACGTGCTGTTCAGCAGCTTTGGCAGTGACGGCGGTGCGGCAGCCGAGGAAGAGATCGAAGGCAGCATGAAAGAGATCCAGGCACAGGATGCGGCCATCATGATGGCCTATGCCAATACCGTTATCATTGTTCCCGGCTATGGTATGGCGGTTGCCCAGGCACAGCACAAGCTCAAGGAAATGGAAGGTCTGCTGGAGGCGCGCGGTGTGCATGTTAAATACGCGATTCACCCGGTGGCCGGACGTATGCCGGGTCACATGAATGTGCTGCTGGCTGAAGCCGGTGTCGAGTACGACAAGATTTACGATCTCGATGAAATCAATCCCGAGTTCCCGCAGGCGGATGTCGCCCTGGTGATCGGCGCCAACGACGTCGTCAACCCGGTGGCGCGGTCCAATCCGGACAGCCCGATCTACGGCATGCCGATTCTTGATGCCGACAAGGCGCACAATGTGATCGTGATCAAGCGCGGTCAGGGTGCCGGCTTCTCAGGTATTGAGAACCACCTGTTCTATGCCGACAATACCCGCATGCTTTATGGCGATGGCCAGAAGGCCGTCAGCGAGCTGATTTCAGGGATCAAGCAACTGTAAACAGGGAACAAGCGGGATCCACAATACATTGTGTTGTGCTTATGCAGTACGGCTGGCGTGTGTCATGCTGTGCCCCTCGTCCCATGCCACTGTTACCTCCGTAACACAGGGCTCAGTATTTCGGTCAGCTGATCATAATACGAATCGGCCGCACCGCTGATGACTGCAAAGAAATTGAAGCTGACCAGTGCAGCTGCAATACACATCATCAGGAACAGATTTCTGTCATGTGTGCTCATGCGACTCTTCCCCGTTCAATTGAGTTCAGGATTACCCCTGTTTTTTCTGTTAGCAAATCCCGCGCCAATCATAGGTTCCGATAATAATTTGCTTTAATTACAACACGGTTACAGCGCTATTACATTTTCAGCAGACGGCGTCCCAGCCTGGAAATCATGAAAATTCGCACAGGTTCGGTGCTGCATGCATCGTTTCAGTGCTTTTTTTTCAGTCTAGGTGAAGCGTCACTGATATCGGTGTAATATGCCCTGCATAACAACAAACGGGGAACTGAACAGGGGGAACCATGCGTACCATTCTGGTTTTGAACGCCAAGGGCGGTTGTGGCAAAAGCACAATAGCGACCAATCTTGCCAGTTACTATGCCTGGGAAGAAGAGAAAAAAGTGGTGCTGGCGGATTTCGATCCACAGGGGTCCAGCATGGCATGGCTGGAGGCAAGGGGAGAGGAATGGCCAGAGATCCAGGGCATTGCCGCATGGAAAGATCCGCTTCGTCCTCCCCGTGATACCGATATAGTTATCATCGATGCACCGTCGCGGGTTCATGGCAGTGAACTGACCCAGCTGGTGCGCAAGGCGGAAACCATCCTTTTTCCGATTCTGCCTTCACCGATTGATATGCGTGCCGCAGCGGCCTACGTGGAAGAACTGCAAACGAATTCACGGGTACAACGCGGCGAAGTCAAGATCGGCGTGATTGCCAACCGGGTACGCGAGAATACAATTATCTTCACAGAGCTGTATGAGTTTCTGCGTAAAATCAAATTGCCCTATATTGCCACGTTGCGTGATACCCAGAATTACATCAGGGCGGAAGAGCGCGGTGTGGGTGTTTTTGAAATGGCGCCATCACTGGTATGGCAGGATCTGGAAGACTGGGAACCGCTGGTGAAGTGGCTCAACAGCAAACGCAGTATGCCCTGACAGGATTTTTGACAGGCACACAGGAATTTATTGATGCAACAAAACGGCAACACACTGGAGCACATAGAGGCTGCGAAACTGCGTATTGCCTGCGTTTCATCCGATGCGGACCTGGCGGAGGAACATTTCAGGGAGCTGTCCAGGCGTTATGCCTTTGTGTCACCGCAAGAAAGCGATGTGATCCTGGCACTGGGTGGTGATGGCCTGATGTTGCATACCTTACATACTTATCTTCACCTGAATAAACCCTTCTATGGCATGAACTGTGGCACGGTCGGTTTCCTGATGAACGAGTACGGTACCGATAAACTTGCAGAGCGAATCCTGTCGGCTGATTCATTCGAGCTGCATCCTGTAGCGATGAAAGCAACAACGATCGAGGGCAAGATCGAGGAAGCGATTGCATTCAATGAAGTGGCATTGATCAGGGGCTCGGGACAGACGGCCAACATCCGCGTATCCGTAGATGGCGTGGTACGCCTCGATGACTATATGGGTGATGGCCTGATCGTTGCGACCGCAGCGGGCAGCACCGCGTACAACCTGTCAGCGCATGGTCCGATCATTCCGCTGGGCTCAGACCTGCTGGCACTGACACCGGTCAGTCCGTTTCGTCCACGCCGCTGGAAGGGAGCCTTGCTGCCCCATACAGCAGTCATCACCATGGAAAACCTGGATGCGAAGAAAAGGCCGCTGGTAACGACAGCTGACTTTACCGATATCTACGATGTCGCGACTGTGACTGTGCGTGAAGATCCTTCGCTTTCCGCGCATATGTTATTTGATAAAGACCATTCACTGGAAGAGCGTATTATTCGCGAACAGTTTACTGCCTGAAACTGAACGCAAGTTATTAACAGGAGACCCGATATGAACCGTTTTGCTTTGTTGACATTTCTGATTGCTTTACCGCTGGCTGCTCAGTCTGAAGACCTGAACAAGAAGTTCAATATCGGCCTGGGTACCTATGCGCTGGTTATTACCAACGATTCCGATTTTTTTGATGATGACAGGCTGACCGGTTTTTCTGTATCCGGGCTGTATGCGGTATCGGATATGTTCGCCCTGCGTGCGGCCTATTATGCGCTGGAACATGATGACTTTTCCAGTATCGATGATACCGGCTTTGACTTCGTCGGCTACATAGGCGCCGGCCTCATGTCGGAAGGCTTCAAGATCTACGGCGGTGGTGGTATTTATACTGAAAACTGGGATACGCCGACCGGGGATGAATCATTCAACGGGCTGCAATTGAGTGGCGGTATCGGTTATAACTGGAAAAGTGTCGCGCTGGATTTCGTTCTTTCATTGCGACAAAAGGATGACTACGAAGATGTCCTGGCAGGAAGCGGTGTAAACATAGAAGGTGCAGCCTCCGGATCGTTAATTCTTTCAGCAAGATTCTAATTGTTAATAACCCGTATGGAGCCAGGCATGTATAACAAAAAACATTCGTTAATATTACTGTTGATGGGGATGTTTTTAACGGCACCAGCATTTTCGGCATCAAAGGAAGAGATCGATGCGGATGTAAAGGAAGCCATTGCCGAGTTCTATAAAAAATCCCAGGCTGGCCAGGCGCTGGCGGAGAAAGCTGCCGGTATGCTGGTGTTTCCCAAGGTGATCAAGGCCGGCATCGGTGTTGGTGGCGAGTACGGCGAAGGCGCGTT
>JASFVM010000104.1:0-8357 GCA_050049835.1 Gammaproteobacteria bacterium | reverse complement strand
TTTAAATAAGTGCCGGTCTGAAGGTCTTGCTGGTTGGGTGGTGGTTTTGCTGACAGTGGGAACAGCAGAGAAAAAAACGGCCCGCAGATTGCGGGCCGTTTCATATTAGCGGGATTGCCGATCCGGCATGATCAGTCGATGATCTTCAGCTCGACACGACGGTTTGCTGCACGGCCTTCACGGGTGTTGTTATCGGCGACCGGTTTTGTTTCGCCGTAGCCTTTTACTTCCATGCGGTCTGCTGCAATACCCTCGTCAACCATATAATCGCGAACACTTTCTGCGCGCTTTTGCGACAGGGACTGGTTGTATCCCGCGTCACCCATGCTGTCAGTATGTGCCTGAATCTCAATTCGAAGATGATCATACTTGTTCATCGCAGCAACGGCCTTGTCGAGTGCTTCGCCTGAGCCGGCAGTCAGTTCGCTGGAATTCGATTCAAACTGCACGTTTTTCAGCACAACACTAACGATGGTGCAGCCATCGGCATCAACCGGCTTGTCTGCAGGTGAATCGGGGCACTTGTCCACATCATCAATAACCCCATCACCGTCACTGTCAGCTGCTGCAGCTGCTACCGGTGCTGCGGCAGCGGGTTTTGTCACCTTGCCTTTGCCCTCGCATTCTTCGATTGCGTCTTCAGGTGTCCAGCTGCCCGAGCGAACACACTCGCCGGTGGTGGCGCTGCGAAAGATATTCCCATTCACCGTCGTCCAGTAAGGACTGTCGTCCGCAAGCGTGTTGTAAGAGACCGTAGCGAATATTACCGCTGATATAGTATGGATTTTCATTTTATGTTCCTTGACTTTGTGTTTTACAAGCATGGCGCGGCCGGTTCAGCCGCAAAAAAAAAGGGTGTATTCTAACATATCCGTGCTGTCAGCGGCTCAACATGCTAATGGCGAGGTCTGAATGCACGAGCGCCGCTTTATATGGTTCAGGTTGAGCCTGATGCCGTTGCAGGGTGCCCGCAAGGGTAAATCCAGAGAAAAATGGTGAAAGGCTTGGTATATTAACCCTGTAATTTATCGATAACGATTTTATCCACATTTCAAGAGGACATATAAATGAGTATAGATCGCATGGTCAATGCAATGGCCGGTGCTTTTGTCTTGATAACCCTTGCACTGGGAGCTGAAGCCAGTCCGATATTCCATAGTGCATACTGGCTGTGGTTTACCGCGTTTGTGGGCGCCAACCTTCTTCAGTCTTCATTTACCGGCTTCTGTCCGGCAGCCATGATATTCAAGAAGCTCGGGGTAAAACCAGGTGTGGCTTTTGATTAAGATGGTATAGCAATAATAATTACGGCTCCTGCGGGAGCCGTTTTTAACTGGTATAGAGCACATCACCTAGCGTAGACATTGGTTGTTGCTATAACTGCTTTTCGTGTCCGGAAATCATCATTCTCCTGGCCTGTTATTGCATATGACTATAACGACGGTGAGCGAATCACCATCATCTTCTCTACCTGCATGTCTTTAAAAGTGTAAGGAATACCGCCAACACCATATCCTGAATGTTTCAATCCTGCAAACGGCATCCAGTCAACACGGAAGGCAGTGTGATCATTGACCATAATTGCAGAACCGTTAAGGTGTTTGAATGCGTACATGCAGGTATCAATGTTCCTGGAAAACACCGCGGCCTGGAATGATACGTCCAGCGCATTCGCCCTGGTTATCGCCTCATCAATATCATCGTATGAATAGACCTGGATAACCGGCCCGAATATTTCATTACATGAAATGATGGCATCATCAGATGGCTTGAACAGCACTGTTGCTTCATAGCTGCTGTCACTGACTTTATTACCGCCGCAGATCAGTTCAGCACCTTTATTGACAGCGTCCTGCACCCATTCATCGACACGGTCGGTTTCCGCCTGTCTGATCAGTGGGCCAATGTCGGTATCGGGCAATGTGGGATCGCCAATTTTCATCCTGGTACCGGCTTCGGCGATACGCTCGGCCAGTTCACGGGCGATGGAGGCATGTGCATATACGCGTTGTACCGAAACACAAACCTGACCTGCATGATAAAAGCCGGCCTTGGCAAGCAGGGGTATAGCATCATCAAGATCAGCATCTTCAGCAACAATCACCGGTGCCACGCCGCCATGTTCTAGTGCACAGCGCGTGCCGGGTGCAAGTTTTGAGCGCAGCATCCAGCCGACACCGGCGCTGCCGATAAAACTGAAGAAGCCAACACGCCTGTCGGTGACAAGTTGCGTAGCGACATCAAGACTCGATGTCACGATGCCCTGGCACCATGCTTCAGGCAGGCCGGCCTCGCGTAAAATACCGATCAGGCGAAAACAGGACAGCGGTGTATCACCGGCCGGCTTGATAATGACCGGACAACCTGCAGCTATGGCCGGTCCAATCTGGTGTACGGCGAGATTGAGCGGATGATTGAATGCGCTCACGGCAACAACAACACCGATGGGCTCATGGGTGGTAAAAGCGAGCCGGTTCATTGAGGCGGCATTTTTCTGCATCGGGATTTCTGTACCATGCGTGGTGCGCAATACCTCGATGCAGTTTTTGATACCATCGATTGCACGGGCGACTTCTACCTTTGAGTCAACCAGTGGTTTGCCGCCTTCGCGCGCCGCCTCTACGGCAAGTTCATCAAAGCGTGATTGCATAATGCCAGCCGTTTTGTTCAGCACCTGTATTCGCTGTTCGGCTGTCAGCCAGTTCTTTCTGTCACGATAAAGAGCAGTAGCAGTTTTTAATGCGGTTTCAACCGTATCGCTGCCACCGGTATCAACGGTTGCAATAACAGAACAATCATACGGCGCGGTGACTTCAATTTTACCGTCAGCGACAGCACCGGGAACCAGAAGCGAAAAGTGATCAGTCATAATTATTACCATTTAAATTTACATGCACACAGGCAGAGTCCGATTTGATAAAGGCCCCGCTTGCAATGTTTATCTTTCCCTCGTCCCTTGTACCTGGTACCTGTACTAAATAGGGCATGCAATATCACCGAGCCGTTCCGTCAGCTTTATGTTTTCCCGGTAATCGATCGGTATCACAACCAGGCTGGGTCCGGTTTCATTGAACGCTTTTTCCAGGACTGCAATCAGGTCCTTGCTGTTTTCAACACAATGTCCGTTCCAGCCAAATGAATCGGCAAGTTTGAGCCAGTCCGGATTGTTGAAGCTGAGGTCCGTATGGCTGCCGAAATGTGTTTGCTGTTTCCATGAGATCAACCCATATTCCTTATCTTCCCATACCATCACTACAATATTGGAATTCAGCCGGCGTGCTGTTTCCATTTCCTGTACATTCATCAGGAAGCCTCCGTCACCGCAAATGGCGAGTATGCGCCGTTGCGGCAATACCAGTTCGGCAGCGATCGCACCTGGCAGGGCAGAGCCCATCGAGCAAAAGCCGTTGGGTATCAGGCAGGTATTGGGTTCATGGCACTGGTAATGGCGTGCGATCCACATCTTGTGTGCACCGACGTCTGACAGCAGGACGTCTTCGCGGCCCATCGCCAGGCGCACATCCCACAGCACCTTTTGCGGCTTGATGACGCCGCTGGTGTCATCATCCCTGTATCTTTCAAATTCCGCTGTCATATCACGTCGGGCCGAGGCCTGTTGCGACAGATCGAAACTGAGGTTTCCATCAGCTGCAACACGCTGGTTAAGCATCCATAAAGTATGAGCAAGGTCGCCGACAATTTCGGTTTCCGGGTGATAGTCCTCGTCAATTTCAGTCGGCAAAAAGTCGGCGTGAATGATGTGCTTCCTGCTTTGCGAGTTCCACAGGTGCGGATGGTATTCGACCATGTCATAACCCAGTGCAAGCACAACATCGGCCGTGTCCAGCGCGCAGGCGACCAGGTCTCTGGCCTGCAGTCCGATGGTATAGAGGCAGTAGTCGGCATCCATATCGACACAACCTTTGGCCATGAAAGTACTGATTACGCCAATACCGGTCATTTCGCAGAATTCGCGCAGCTGCTTGCTCGCGCGTTTGCGGATACAGCCGTTGCCGGCGAGTATTATTGGCCGTTTTGCACTTTTCAGGATATTGAAAGCGATATCGACCGTCTTGTCATCCGGTACGGGGCGGCGGAAACGCTGTGGCATGAGGGGCTTCGTGGTTGCTTCTTTTTCAGCGATATCTTCCGGCAGTTCGATATGGACCGCCCCCGGTTTCTCGGTGCGCGCAAGACGAACGGCCTTGCGCACGATTTCCGGAATGTTGTCCTGATGCAGAATGGTTGTTGCCCATTTTGTGACGGGTTCGAACATATGAACCACATCCATGATCTGGTGGGATTCCTTGTGCAGGCGTTCTGTTGATCCCTGGCCGGTAAGCACCAGCATTGGTGCGCGGTCCATATTGGAATCAGCGACTCCGGTAATCAGGTTGGTGGCACCGGGGCCCAGGGTTCCAAGGCAGCCGGCCGTATGTCCGGTCAGGCGGCCGTAGATTTCGGCCATGAAAGCGGCGCCCTGCTCATGACGGCAAAGGATGAAGTTGATTTTGTTCGACTTTTCCAGCGAGAGCATAAAATCGGCATTTTCTTCCCCGGGAACTCCGAAGATATATTCGATTCCCTCTGTTTCCAGGCATTGTACAAACAGGTCAGAGGCTTTCATCAGGGCTCCTGGTTGAGTTTATTGGCTGGTGAAAGTGGCAAGCCTGCATAACATGATAGACCTGTAACCCGCACAAGCCAATAGCCAGGGGAAGCCACACGAACAGCTGTTATGTTAGAATGACTTTACTTTTCAGAGCGGCATTGGGATTGCTATGAGTACACGACTGATTACACTTTCCTCGATCATATTTGCGATAGCAATGTTCAGATTGTTACCACACCCTCCAAACGTATCACCGGTTGCAGCCATGGCCCTGTTTGGTGGTGCTTACTTTTCCGACAAACGCGTGGCGTTTCTTGTTCCTTTTCTTGCACTGTTACTCAGCGATTTTCTTATCGGCCTGCATGATACGATGATATATGTTTATGCCGGGTTTGCATTGACTGTTGTAATCGGTTTCTGGATCAGGCAAAAGCTGAATGTCAGCCGCATTGCCTTTGCCGTGATTGTTTCTTCACTCCTGTTTTTTGTTATCAGTAATTTTGGAGCCTGGTTGTCATCGGGCCTGTACCCGATGACAACGGACGGTTTGATGCAGGCCTATATTGCAGCCATACCGTTTTTCCAGAACAGCTTGCTGGGCAACATGGTATTTGCAACGTTGCTGTTCGGCGGTTTTGCATTGCTGCAGCGCAACATCCCTGGCATGGCTGAAAACGCCTGATCCTGCTGCAATGACATTGCAGTTGAAAGGCGATGCAGAAAACCGTAATCCGTTTTCGGGCCGTATCCAGTCCATGAAGGGTTTTCAGCTTTAATTTGCGCTGGCTGCTGGCGCGCCACCGTTGGCATCAGGTATTCCTGTAGCGGCACTAGTTGCGGTTATGCGTCCTGCTCACTCATCGCTTAAAGCCTTGCTATGATTTTATGCCCACCCCTTTGTGCAGCAGACGCAATGCAAATAGAAACAATGCGATGATAAAAAACGTGATGATAAGGAATGCTGTTGCAAGATCTATATCAGTAACACCAAGCAGGCCATAACGGAAGGCGTTAATCATATAGAGAATAGGATTGGCAAGGGACACCTTCTGCCATAGCTCAGGAAGCATATTGATGGAATAAAAAATTCCACCAAGGTAAGTGAGTGGTGTAAGGATAAATGTCGGTATGATACTGATGTCATCGAATGTCTTGGCGTATACGGCATTTATGAATCCGGCCAGCGCAAACAGGATGGAAGTAAGGATAAACACTGCAATGGTTACCGCGTAGCTGTGGATTTCGATATCGGTGAACAACATGGCAACGATCGTTACCGCAATACCTACAACAATACCGCGCAACATGCCGCCTGAAACATAACCTGCGACTATGATGTAGTTTGGTAAAGGTGATATCAGCATTTCCTCTACGCTGCGATGGAATTTTGAGCTGAAGAAAGAGGAAACGCAGTTGGCGTATGCGTTACTGATAACGGCCATCAAAATCAGGCCCGGGACGATATAGTCAATATAAGAGAAGCCATCAATATCGCCAATCTGTGATCCGATTAACTCACCGAAGATAATGAAATAGAGCGCTACCGTAATTGCCGGCGGCACCACGGTCTGCAGCCAGATGCGAATAAACCTGAGAAACTCCTTGATTGCGATGGTCTTCAAGGCATTGTATTGTGCGCTGAGTTTCATGGCTGCTTGTTCTTGTTGTTCAGCATCGACATAAATAGCTGCTCCAGCCGGTTGCTTTTGTTGCGCATACTGACGATTTTTATATTGCACCTGGAAAGCGTGTCGAACAGATTGTTAAGATCATCACCCTTGTGCATATCGACTTCCAGAGTGTTGCTATCCAGAAGTCGAACATGATAATCGCCGCAATCAGGTAATTCATTGATTTCACGATCGAGATAGAGCACAAAAGTTTCCATGTTCAGCCGGCCAAGCAACGAGCGCATGTTTGTCTGTTCGATAGTGACGCCCTTGTCGATGATTGCGATGTTGTTACACAGACTCTCGGCTTCTTCCAGGTAGTGGGTGGTTAGAATGATGGTCTTGCCGCTGGCGTTAAGCTCACGCATAAAATTCCACATCGAATATCTGATTTCGATATCAACACCGGCAGTTGGCTCGTCGAGAATAAGCAGTTTGGGCTCGTGCACCAGTGCGCGTGCAATCATCAGGCGGCGCTTCATACCGCCGGACAGTTCCCGTGCCATATCGTAGCGGCGGTCCCAGAGTTCGAGTTTTTTTAAATAGGTTTCTGCTCGTTCACGTGCCAGTTTTCTCGGAATACCGTAATAGCCCGCCTGGTTAATCAGGATTTCTCCGACAGGTTCGAATATATTGAAATTGAATTCCTGTGGTACCAGGCCAATATGCATTCTTGCAGCTGCAGGGTCGTCATCGAGATCAACGCCATAAACCCTGACCTTGCCCGATGTCTTGTTGATCAGCGAGCAGATGATGCCTATGGTGGTCGATTTGCCGGCACCGTTCGGCCCGAGAAGTGCATAGAAATCGCCCTGATTGACGCCAAGGTTCACGCCAGACAGTGCTTCAAAGCCGTTGCGGTAGGTTTTGTGCAGATTGTCTATTTCCAGGGCTTTCAACAGAATTCCTCAATCCTGCCCCTGAAAAGGCGTTGTTATACAAGTCATTGTTATTACTATAGTATTTGGATAATTTATGGTTATTTGCCGAACTCTTGTCAACAGCGGGGTTTACTTAAGTCATACGACCGTCTAGGATTTAATGATAACAGCTGTGACGCTGTAATTTACAGCATATGTGGAGACCCATGGGAACTAAAGGCGAGAATAACCGTGCACGCATCATCGAGGCGGCTGACGAGCTGTTTTACAAGCGCGGTTATAACCAGACGTCGTTCAGTGATATTGCGGATATCACGGGGATTCCGCGCGGTAACTTCTACTATTACTTCAAAACCAAAGACGATATTCTTGCAGCTGTTGTCGACGCCCGTATCAGGCATTACCAGGAAGGATTGCTCAATTGCGACAATCTCAGCGACAACCCTCGCGAGCGTCTGCTTGCATTCGTTGACAATATGGCCGCCAACGAAAACGCTGTGGTTGATTCAGGCTGCCCGATTGGTTCGCTATGCGCAGAACTTGCCAAGGACGGAGAAGCATTGCAGTCAAAGTCACGTGAAGTATTTGTACTGTTGCATGACTGGATTAGCAGGCAATTTAAGGATATGGGTCTTGCCGATGCTGAAAACAAGGCGATGGACATGCTGGCGCGGATGCAGGGTGTCTCTGTGATGGCTTCCGCATTCAAGGATAATGCCTATCTTCAGCGTAGCATCGTTGACCTCAAGGACTGGATCAACAGTCTTGCGCAGGAATAACCCGGTTCAGATTGGCGTGATTAATCCAGAAGTCTCTATGGAATCAACCCGGCAGCAAGATTATCTTGATGCATTCAAAGGTCGTTTTACATCCCTGATGCGCTGGCATCATCTTGATGAGTTCTGGCAAACATTCAAGCAGGAGGCAGATGACGGATGGTATATCTACCATGTCGGTGATGAACCGCCTGACACTCCGGTAGAAGAACAGAAGTTACTGGAATTCATCGACGAAATTGATGCCTTGTTGCACAAGGAGCATCAGGAGGATTATTGCGGTATAGTTTATACCGACAGCAAGGAAACACCTTCCTACATCAAAATTTTCGATCCGAACAACCTGGGTGTTACATGCGGTTTCAGTGAGAAACCGCCGTTACCTGGCTGGATTTTATCCAGGATTCCGCCGGTAGAG
>JASFVM010000103.1:0-8365 GCA_050049835.1 Gammaproteobacteria bacterium | reverse complement strand
ATATCCTTACCGTTCTTCTTGCGAGTAGCGGTAGCCAGTGCAGCTTCGATTGCCTCGAAGATAATCTCTTTTTCAACGCCTTTTTCATTCGATACAGCGTCAGCTACATAGAGAATATCTTTGTTCATTATGCGGTCACTCCCGTAATCATGTGTGCAACTTATTTGCCAAATTCAGGCACAAGTCGCGCCTTTTCTATCGAGGCCAGCGGCAAAAAAAACTGCTGACCATCACAATCAATATTTATTTCATCACCCCTGACACCACACAGACGACCTTTGAAATTTCGCCGTCCATCGATCGCCATGCCGGTTTTGATTTTGACGATTTCACCGGCAAATCGTTCGAAGTCCCTGATGCTGCGCAATGGCCGGTCCAGGCCGGGTGAAGACACTTCCAGGTTGTAGTGTCCGGGTATCGGATCCTCGACATCCAGCAGCGCACTGACCTGATTACTGACATCGGTACAGTCATCCAGCTGGATACCATCTTCATGGTCGATATACAGCCTCAGGATGCCGTGCCTGGTACTGGGGTTATACTCGATCTCGACCAGCTCATACCCCATGCCTGTCACCACCGGCTCTAGCAGGTCCCATAACTGAGTCAGATTCCGGCGCATCAGCGTTTTTACCTAAAATCCCGGCCAATGTTTTATCGACACTAACAAAAAGGCCCCGTAAACGGAGCCTTGATAAAAAACCTCGAATAAGCCCGGTACTGTCTCGGTGTATTCACATAGTCAGTACACTAAGCAGCTGAGAGTAGCCAAACCAAATACTACATCTCACTTCTTGGGGGCAAATGATAGAGAAATCCGCTGAAAATATCAATAATTTAATGGATTAATTTGCCTTCGTCAGCACTGTTTTCAACGCCAAAACGCCAGGACGCAGAGGGCGCAGAGTATTTGATATTGCTTCGTCTGAATTATGTTTTGCTGGCGATGCTCACCTTTGCCGGCCGGAGGCACGAAATGGGCCCGGTGAAGGCTAGAAATGATACCCGGAGCACACCTGTGAGCATTGGATATGAGTGCCCCGGCCCCTGGAACTGGCTGAGCATATAAACTGACTTTAGCTAACTCTGCGTCCTTTACGCCTCTGCGTGTTTGTGTTGTAACCGGCCTTTCAACCTAGAACGGGATGTCATCATCGAAGCCGTCTTCGACCATCGCAGCTGCCGGTTCGGGCCGGCTGGCTGCAGATTCCTGTGCCGGTGCGTAACTGTCGCCTGACGGGCGTCCGCCGAGCATCTGCATTTCGCTGGCAACGATTTCCGTGGTATAGCGATCGTTGCCGCTTTTATCCTGCCACTTGTTGGTCCGCAGACTGCCTTCAACATAGACCTGTGAGCCCTTGCGCAGATACTCGCCGGCGATTTCCCCCAGGCGCCCGAAAAATACCACATTGTGCCATTCGGTACGGTCTTTCTGCTCGCCTGTTTGCTTGTCTTTCCAGGTATCAGACGTAGCAATCGAGATTTTCGTGACAGCGCCGCCACTTGGCATATACCGGGTTTCAGGGTCCTTGCCGCAGTTTCCAACCAGGATTACTTTGTTAATACCACGTGCCATTATAATTTCTCCATCGTTCGCAAATCAGTTGTTATCAGCCTTAAACGATAACAGTTTTTTCTCATCAAGGACATGCTTTTCAACCTTGAGATAGGCAACACCTTCACCCGCCAGGATCGATATTTCGGCAACACCGCTGATTGCAGCAAGGTCACGGGTCAGGTCCGCAATTTCTGACTCGTTCCGAACCCCGACATTAAGCAGGTAGGTGCTCAGATAGCGCGGCTGTCGCATGCTGGACGCCAGCAGCAGCCACAGGCACAGCACCACGAGTACCGTAAGATAGAGACCTTCGATACCCCACTGCCCATGAGCCGTGCCACCAACCACGCCACCGGCAAATGCACCCATAAACTGGCTGCTGGAGTAAACACCCATCGCTGTTCCTTTCTGGGTCGCGCGGGCGGTTTTTGAAATCAACGAAGGCAAAGAGGCTTCAAGCAGGTTGAAACCGGCAAAGAACAGTACCAGTGAAATCGTCAGTGCGAGCAAATCATCGCTGAAGATAAAACCCGCCACGGCGAGAAACACCGTTATGATTGCACCGATAAAGACCTGTTTCATCCTGCGCTTGCGTTCGGCAATGATGACAAATGGCAGCATAATCAGCAGCGACAGCGCGAACACAGGTAGATAAAGTTTCCAGTGTTCTGCCGCGTTGAGATGCGCGGTATCACGTAATTCAAGCGGCAAGACCAGAAATACACACATCAGCGAAAAATGCAGAACGAAAATACCAAAATCCAGCCGTAACAGCTGTCCGTTGCTGAGCACATCAGCAAGAGCGCCTGACTGCACTTCGGCATCGCTGTGAAAATGCAGATGCGCGGGATCGGGCACGATCAGGTAGAGGATAGCGATACCGACCAGCGCAAGCACTGCAGTGCTGAAGAAAATCCCCGAAATACCAATCCATGCATTGATTACAGGTCCAAGCACCATGGAAGCGGCAAAGGCGATGCCTATACTGGCACCTATCAGTGCCATCATCTTGGTACGGTGCTCTTCCCGTGAAAGGTCAGCTGCCAGCGCCATCAGTGCCGCCGCGATAGCACCGGAACCCTGCAGCGCACGCCCGAGAATGATACCGTAGATACTGTCCGCATAAGCCGCAACCAGGCTGCCCAGTGCGAAAATCACCAGGCCGGTCAGAATCACCGGCTTGCGCCCGATGCGATCAGACAGCATGCCAAAGGGTATTTGCAGGATCGCCTGGGTAAGGCCATAGATACCCAGTGCCAGGCCGGTCAGCAAGGGCGTCGCTTCAGGTAGCTGTTCAGCATACAGCGCGAACACCGGCATGATCATGAACAGGCCGAGCATGCGGAAGGCGTAAATCAGGGCGAGCGAGATACCTGCCCGACGCTCGTTCTTTCCCAGATTTTCCTGAAATACTGACACGGCACTTGACCCGACTAATCAAAGCACGGCATTCTAGCAGATTGCCTTTAAACCCTGATATGCAGATATGAATACGATCCAGATACGCGGCGCCCGCACCCACAATCTGAAAAATATTGATCTCGATATTCCGCGCGACAAACTCATCGTCATCACCGGCCTGTCAGGATCCGGCAAATCCTCACTGGCTTTCGACACGGTCTTTGCTGAAGGCCAGCGCCGATACGTCGAATCCCTGTCGGCTTACGCGCGCCAGTTCCTGTCCATGATGGAAAAGCCTGATGTCGACCACATCGAGGGGCTGTCACCCGCAATATCAATTGAGCAGAAAACAACCTCGCACAACCCGCGCTCAACCGTTGGCACGGTGACCGAAATCTATGACTACCTGAGGCTGTTGTTCGCACGGGCCGGCACGCCAAGATGCCCCACCCACAACACCCCGCTCGAGGCACAGACCATCAGCCAGATGGTTGACCATATCCTGGCGCTGCCGGCAGACACCAGACTGATGTTACTGGCACCGGTTATACGTGAACGCAAAGGTGAATATCATGCGTTGATTGCTGACCTGAAACAACAGGGCTTCCTGCGCGCGCGCGTTGACGGTACGGTATATGAACTCGATGAGGTGCCTGAACTCGAGCCAAACAGGAAACATACCATCGAAGTAGTGGTTGACCGCTTCAAGGTTCGTAGCGACAACAAGCTGAGGCTCGCGGAATCGTTCGAAACCGCACTGCATCTCGCTGATGATGTCGCTACCGTTGCCTGGATGGATGACGCCGGACAAGCTGACCTGGTTTTTTCAGCACGTTTTGCCTGTCCCAGTTGCGGCTACAGCCTGCAGGAACTTGAGCCACGCCTGTTCTCATTCAATAACCCCGCGGGCGCATGCCCGGAATGTGACGGCATTGGCAACCAGCAATTCTTCGATCCGGATCGCGTCGTGGCCAATCCGCACCTGAGCCTGGCGGGCGGTGCGATTCGCGGCTGGGACCGGCGCAATGCATATTACTTCAGTATCATCACCGCACTGGCCGATCATTACGACTTTGATATCGAAGTGCCGTTCGAGGAACTCGACGACAGCATAAAAAACATACTGTTATACGGCAGTGGCAAGGAAAAGATCGAGTTCCATTTACCCGGCCATCGCGGCCGCCGCGGCAAAAAACGCACCCACGCCTTTGAGGGCGTGCTGCACAATATGGAACGACGCTACCGCGAGACGGAATCCAACGTGGTGCGTGAAGAACTGGCCAAATATCTCTCGCAGCAGGCATGCCCGGCCTGTCATGGCAGCCGCCTGAACCAGGCGGCGCGTCATGTCTTCATCGAAGAAAAAACCTTGCCTGAAATCACCGCAATGCCGATTATCCAGGCGCATGAATTCTTTGCCGGCCTTAACATGGATGGCAAGCGTGGTGAAATCGCGGCAAAAATCAATAATGAAATATCCGCGCGCCTGCAGTTCCTGGTCAATGTTGGTCTCGATTATCTGACACTCGAGCGCAGTTCGGACACCTTGTCCGGCGGCGAGTCACAGCGGATACGACTGGCCAGCCAGATCGGCGCCGGTCTGGTCGGCGTCATGTATATTCTTGACGAGCCCTCTATAGGCCTGCACCAGCGTGATAATGACCGCCTGCTGGGTACACTGACGCATTTACGCGATATCGGCAACACCGTGATCGTGGTTGAACATGACGAAGATGCGATACTCAGTGCTGATCACGTTATTGATATCGGACCCGGTGCCGGTGTCCACGGCGGTGAAGTTATCGCCGAAGGCACCCCCGGTGAAATCATACACAACAAGCATTCCATCACCGGCCAGTATCTTGCCGGCGTCAAATCGATCAGGATCCCTCAACAACGCACCCCTGTCAGCGCAAATGTATTTTCCATCAAGGGCGCCAGCGGCAATAACCTGCAACACCTTGATGTGGATTTTCCGGTCGGCCTGTTTACCTGTGTAACCGGTGTTTCCGGCTCCGGGAAATCCACCCTGATCAATGACACGCTTTATGCCATTCTTGCACGCGAGATCAATAACAACTCAATGTCAGTGGCCCCGCACGACACGCATCAGGGCATTGAGCATTTCGACAAGGTGGTCGAAATCAATCAGGCTCCTATTGGCAGGACGCCGCGCTCAAACCCGGCAACCTATACCGGTCTTTTTACACCCATACGCGAGCTGTTTTCAGCCACCCAGGAAGCACGCTCACGTGGCTATAAGCCCGGCAGATTCAGCTTCAATGTCAAAGGTGGGCGTTGTGAAGCGTGTCAGGGCGACGGCGTTATCAAGGTCGAGATGCATTTTCTACCAGACGTCTATGTTCCTTGTGATGTCTGTCAGAGCAAACGTTACAACCGTGAAACACTCGAAATCAAATACAAAGGCAAAAACATTCATGAAGTACTGGAAATGACCGTCGAAGATGCGCTTGTGTTTTTCGATGCCATTCCGGTGATCAAGCGCAAGCTGCAAACACTGATGGATGTCGGCCTTTCCTATATCACCCTCGGCCAGCGCGCGACAACATTGTCAGGTGGCGAAGCCCAACGCATCAAACTTTCACGTGAATTATCCAAGCGCGATACAGGCCGCACCGTCTATATCCTCGACGAACCGACGACGGGTCTGCATTTTCATGATGTTCAGCAGCTACTCGACGTTTTGAATCGTTTACGTGACCATGGCAACACCGTAATCGTCATCGAGCATAATATGGACATTATCAAAACTGCTGACTGGATTATCGACCTCGGTCCGGAGGGCGGCTACAAGGGCGGGCAGTTAATTGCAACCGGTACGCCCGAACAGGTAGCTGACAATCCGAACTCTTTCACCGGCCATTATCTGAAGCGCATCCTGAATACGGACCACGATAAAAAGGCCGCAGGTTAACAGTCATTTAGTACTTGGGTCTGCTTAAGACATCAGTGTAAGATTACGCAAAATTCTGGAGGTTAATATGTTTCTGAAGAAAAAAGACGATGGTCACCTGGTTGAAGTTCTCAGCGTGAAAGATTTATTTGATCCATTCAATGATGAAATTGTGGGCCGACTCCACTATGGAGAAGAGCTGCAGGATCCTGACAAGTTCAAGAAGGACAATCTACAGTTTCTTTCCGGCGAAGCCCTGCCGGTATGCTGGACAGATTCACATTACCGCGATGATGAGGTCAAACGTCCATAGCCAACCCGTAATAACCCTAACGAAAAAAGCCAGCTTGTAGCTGGCTTTTTTCGTTATAGTAGTACTGACTACTAGTCTTCAGATGAAGCACTTTCAGGACGGTCGACAAGCTCGATGTATGCCATTGGTGCAGCATCACCGGGACGAAAACCACATTTCATGATACGTGTATAGCCACCAGCACGCTCCTTGTAACGCGGACCAAGTTCATTAAACAGTTTACCAACTGTTGCCTTGTCACGCAGTCGCGAAAAAGCCAGGCGACGCTTGGAAACTGAGTCTTCCTTGGCCATGGTAATCAGCGGTTCGGCAACACGACGCAGTTCCTTCGCCTTGGGCAAAGTGGTTTTGATGATTTCATTAGCGAACAGCGAGTTTGCCATATTACTGAACATGGCCTTGCGATGGCTGCTGTTTCTGTTTAGATGACGACCTGATTTACGATGACGCATGATAATTACCTGATAGGTTTATTTAGCTGGCTTCCTTGTCCCTGATAGAAGCGGGCGGCCAGTTTTCAAGTTGTATTCCAAGTGACAGACCGTGTGATGCCAGAACGTCCTTGATTTCTGTCAGTGACTTCTTACCGAGGTTGGGCGTTCTGAGCAGTTCTACTTCAGTACGCTGAATCAGGTCGCCAATATAATATATATTTTCAGCTTTCAGACAGTTTGCGGAACGAACTGTGAGTTCCAGCTCATCAACCGGTCGCAGTAGAATCGGATCAATATCAGCCTCCACATCTGCCTCTGTCTGCTCTTCCATACTCTGCAGGTTAACGAAAGAAGACAGCTGGTTCTGCAGGATGGTTGCAGCAGTACGAATAGCTGCTTCAGGATCCACTGTACCGTTCGTTTGCAGATCGATAATCAGCTTGTCCAGATTTGTACTTTGTGCGACACGGGCATTTTCCACGTTATAAGCAACTCGACGGATCGGACTGTATGATGCATCTATTTTGAGGGTCCCGATGACCGAACCTTCGCCATCATCTTTACGGCGGGTTACCGGCTGATACCCGCGACCCTTGGTAACCTTGAGTGTCATATGCAGTTTGCCTTCCTTGTTGAGGCTGGCAATGACATGATCAGGATTGACGATTTCGACATCATGGCTGGTTTCAATATCACCCGCTGTTACAACGCCCTGACCTTCCTTTCTAAGCGAGAGCGTCGCTTCAGAACTGTTGTGCATACGTAGCGCCACCCCTTTCAGGTTGAGCAGAATTTCCAGCACATCTTCCTGTACGCCTTCTATGGTGCTGTATTCGTGAACGACACCTTCGATTTCCACTTCAGTGATAGCACTGCCTTCAATTGATGACAACAGAATACGGCGCAGGGCATTACCAAGTGTATGGCCAAAGCCTCTTTCCAGGGGCTCAAGCGCAACCTTGGCGTGTGTGTCGCTATAAGCCTGGACATTGATAGTACGCGGTGTGAGTAACTCTTCTGACATGCGTTATAAGCTCCCCTATTTGGAGTAAAGTTCCACAACGAGCTGTTCGTTGATATCGGGCGGTAGGTCGGTACGTTCGGGGATGTTCTTGAATGTAGCTTCCAGCTTGCCTTCATCAAGCGAAATCCAGTCAACGATGCCCCTGGCTTTAGCCATATTCAACGAATCGGCGATACGCGTCTGCTTTTTCGCTTTTTCACGCACCGTGATCAAGTCATTCGGCTTGACCTGGTAGGACGGAATGTTTACGACCTTGCCGTTGACCATAATAGCCTTGTGATTGACCAACTGACGCGCTTCGGCACGTGTTGCACCGAAACCACTGCGATAAACGACATTATCCAGCCTTGTCTCCAGCAGCGACAGCAGATTTTCGCCGGTTGAGCCTTTTTGACTGGCTGCAGCCTTGTAATAATTACGAAACTGCTTCTCGAGCACGCCATAAATGCGACGCAATTTCTGCTTTTCACGCAACTGCAGTGCATAGTCAGACAGGCGGGTACGACGGGCACCGTGCTGTCCGGGAACCTGGTCAGCCTTGCACTTGCTATCCAGTGGACGCAGTGCTGATTTCAATTCAAGATCAACACCTTCGCGACGGCTGAGCTTGCATTTTGGTCCAGTATATTTAGCCACTTAAATATTCTCCGGTTTTATACGCGACGCCTTTTGGGCGGGCGGCAACCATTATGTGGGATTGGGGTTACATCGGTAATGTTCA
>JASFVM010000102.1:0-8529 GCA_050049835.1 Gammaproteobacteria bacterium | reverse complement strand
AGCTTAATTCCGGATACCCGGACCACGCCTCTTTCAGGGCATCGATCAGCTCGCTGCGAAGTGGCAGGTGCATACTGCGTGCTTCTTCTTCGTCGTCTTCCGGGTCGATATGCACGGTGACATCATTAATTTCATCAAAACTGTCAATCAGCATTTTTTCCACGGTTTCTGAAATGTGGTGGCCTTCAGAGACACTGAGCCTTGGTGCCACCATGATATGCACGTCGACGAGGGCGTTGTGCCCCATTCTGCGTGTGCGTAGCATGTGCAGCGCACGCACGCCTTCATGTGACAATATTTTCTGGCGGATTCTTTCGACCAGTTCAGGTTCGAGGCTGGCGTCCACCAGTTCCTGAACACTGTCATAGCCTAGCTTGAAACCAATCCTGGCAATCATCAGGGCAACGACAATCGCGGCATAGGCATCCAGTTTAGGCAAATTGAACTGGGTGCCGGCCAGGCCGATTAAAACCACGATCGAGGAGATGGCGTCACTGCGATGGTGCCATGCGTTGGCGTGCAGCAGGTTTGAGCGGATGCGTGTACCGACAAATCGGGTGTAGTGATAAAGGCCCTCATTGCTCAGTATCGAGAGTGCTGCTATCCATAATGTGAAAAGATCAGGTTTTTCAACGGCTTCGTCAGTGACCAGGCTGACCAGGGCATCGTAGGCGATACCAAGGCTGACAATCACCAGTAATACGGCGAGCGCGACAGTTGCGATGGTTTCGAAGCGTGCATGTCCGTAAGGGTGTTCCTCATCGGCGTCTTCGCTGGCGTGCTTGGCTGCAACAAACACCATGGCATCGCTGGCCAGGTCGGACAGCGAGTGCAGGCCATCAGCGATCAGTGCCTGGGAGTGGCCAAAGAACCCCCCCGCCAGTTTAGCAACGGACAGCACCAGATTAACAAAAACGCCCCAGAGGGTAACGCGGTTGATTGCCTGATGACGCTGCTGTGACGTTATTTCCATCGGCCCATTTTCAGGCGCAATGGCGCTGTGCGCAAGTAATGATGTCGTAGCAGCTAGATTTGCAGCTGTTCGGGTTTATTGATATTGAGAAAGCCGTTATTGATAGTCATATCGAGGTTTTGATGTTCGACAGAAGCGACCCATTGCATAACACTGTGCTGATTGCAGCCAAGATAGCGCTTTATTGAGTCCAGTAGATCGCGATGAAGCAGGAAAACAAGCTGGTGTTTGCCGCCTGCATTGATTACCACCAGCCGGGTTGAGGATGCTGCTTTCGCCATGGAAGCAACAAGATTTTCGGGCAGTGACGGCATGTCACAGGGTATGACGAGCACCCAGTCGTGCTTACAGTGTGGCAGGGCGCTGGCTATGCCGGCAAGCGGGCCGTCAAAGTTATCCGTATGATCAGCATAGACGGCATAACCCAGCTCATTATATTGATCCAGATTACGATTGGCGCTGATGACGATATCATCAACCTGTGTCGCGATGCTTTCAATGACATGTGTAATCAACTGCCTGCCTTTGAACTGTGCCAGCCCTTTATCTGCACCACCCATGCGCCGACCTTTGCCGCCAGCGAGAATTACGCAGCTTATATCTGGAATTGACATGTCTTTGTCCCGGGTTTTATCTCACTCGCTGTTGTGAGCTGGAGGAATCTTATGCGGTTGACATCATGATTGTGCACCACTCGAGTGCGGTAGTGATGTGTTTTGCACAACATTAGAGTCATTATCCTGACCAGGACAACCGCACACAATATCAGCTCTGTTGTATTTCAATAATTTATCCCGATCAACCGATATGGCATAAAATTTGCATCTATCTTCTGGTGACTGATTACAACAACCGACCCATGAATCTAATTCTCGTTGCTGATGGCGCCGATAGTTCGCATATATTTTTGCGCGCGGCAGCACAAGCAGGTTATCGCATATTGAAACTGATTGGCACCAGGGATGATGCCAGCAGGTATGTTGAGTCCCTGTGCCCGGACGCGTTAATTATTGTCAGTGAGGCAATCGATTGCGGTTTGTTGAGTGAAATGCAGGCGATTACCAGACGACGTCCAACGCCCATGCTGGTTTTCACGCATGACTCGCAGCCTGATGCCATAGATGCGGCTGTCAGTGCCGGAGCGACGGCTTATATAGTCGACTGTAATGACGCCGGTCGTCTCGGTGCGTTGCTTGAAGTGGCGCGCGTGCGCTTTACAGGTCAACAGCGATTGAAAAACGAGTTGCTGGAAACCCGAAATGCATTAAAGGAGCGTAAACGGATAGAGAAGGCCAAGGGCATTATCATGCAAACAAAGCGTGTAAACGAAGACCAGGCTTACAATGCAATCCGCAAGCTGGCGATGAATCACAACAAGCGTATGGGGGAAATAGCCGAACAGATAATTTCTGCATCTGAAGTACTTGTATAACAATAAAAATAGCAAGTTAATAATTACTGTCGAATTAAAAGTGACAGTAGGGAGGACCATATGCCAAGCAACTGGTTGCAGATCAGGGGTGATCCCTCAATACGCGAGTTTCTTTTTCTCCAGGAGCGTAAATTAAACGAGTTTGATCAGCATCTGGACGAGGTGCTTGATCGTGTCGCTGAATTGATCTGCTATTACGGTGTCTTCCACGCCAAAGTGCATTTTTCCAGCGGACAGGTGACCTTGTGGCTGATCGATGATCCGCTACGGTACCGGGTGCATGTCAAGGAAGAGTTTCTCGGTCTTGTGGTGCCGCATGTCTATCCATTGAAGGCCTATACACGTCATGCACTTGTAAGCAAAAGGCGTATTTTTCCTGTGCTCGATGGCTTCAAACAGTTACGGCTAAAGGACCCGCAGATCTATTTGCGTTCCGGATCGCTGAATGTTGTCAACGGCATCGTTGGCCTTAATTTTTCATGCGATGGCAGCCACTATATGCATTATGATGAATTCTTGATGAAGATCGATGATATTACATGCTGAAATCCAGGGTTCCTGTGCTGGGGTTTGCCGCTTACAGCGGCACCGGCAAAACGACGCTGCTGGTCAAACTGATTCCTTTATTAAAGGACGCAGGCATTCGTGTTGCCCTGATCAAGCATGCACATCACGACTTTGATATCGATATCCCGGGCAAGGACAGTTACGAACTGCGCAAGGTGGGTGCTAATCAGGTTCTGGTCGCATCGGCAAGAAGGCGGGCATTGATCAGGGAGATGGCAACTGAAGCCGAGCCGCAACTTGAAGAGCTTGTCAGTGAGCTGGATCTTAAAGAAGTCGATCTGGTGCTGGTCGAGGGATTCAGGCATGTGGCCTTTCCCAAAATTGAATTGCATCGGCCATCTCTGAACAGGGATCTGATCTTCGTGGATGACCCTGATGTGATAGCAGTGGCGTCTGATCAGGCGATTGATACCAGCCGTTTGCCGCTACTAGATATTAACCAGCCTGAAGAGATTGTACGGTTCATCGAGGACTGGATAAACTCATTAGCTATAAAGGATTTGTAGTGACTGATTGAACAAAATACCCTCGCCTTTTGCGAGAGTGTTTTAGGTTTGGAGGAGATCGGGTTATCAGGTTTTCTTTTCTGCGAGCTACTGCAGTACTGCTAACCAGCCCGGAGCCGAACAACCAGACTGCGACAGATACAGGAACTACCGAAGTTACTGTCATAGAACAGGAGCTTGTGGACTGAGCAGTAATCGCCCAAATAGCGGCAGTCTTGTCATAACCAAAATCCGAGATGAAACCATTACCGTCTGATTCTGTTGTAAAAAATCGAAGTCAAAGGGCGAGCAGGTTCCCAAAGCCATTTCGGGATTATTCAAAGTTAGAATAATTTCATTTACAGTTTGTATATTATTGATTTTGAATGTTTTTAGTTTTGGGCATTCGGTCGCTGCATGACAGCGATAATGTAAATATTCTGGATACTGATAGCATCGAGGCGGCCGTCTGATTTTCTGTGCTTATTGACAATGGGAGCTCCCGAGTAAATCCAGTTGCATCCTGGTAGCACTTTCATGCAATGAAAACAATTTCTGGTAAGTTAAATTACCTGTTTTGCCGATAATAAATGCATTTTTCCATGAGTTATTGCCATTTTTCAATATATTAATAAGCGCTAATATGCTAGGGTTAAGCGTTTTTGTCTAACACGTGCGCCTGTTATTTAGAGCTGCTGAACAGAATTTTGAGGATAATTTTTTATGACTAACCAGCAACAGCTTCATACTGATGAGGCACCCCCCGAAAACAAACTGATTCACCTGGAACGAGAGAGCGATGCTGTCGGCCAGGCAAAGGATATCAATGCCAAGATCGGTTTGCTCGAATCCAGTCTGAGTGAATTGCAGACAGAACTCGATGTGATCAACAGGAGCATCGATGAAGGTCTGGACCGCCTGGGCGACAGTGATCTTGATCTCACATCAAAAGTTTCCGAAACCTATAAACGCCTGGGTGAAATCGACAATACCTACAAATCACTTTCCACTATTTCGGAAAACATCGATAACGAAGTCAGGAAGCTGACCGCCGAGATCGAAGATGTCGCAACACAGTCTGCGGCCGATCTGGAAAGCCACAATTCACAGTTTAACGAGCAGCATCAGCAGCTGGTTGAGCGTGTTAATGATCTGGTCAGACATTCACAGGAAACCAATGCGCAGTTGACGCAGAGCATCAATGACAATATCGATGCGCTGCTCAAGCTTGAAAACGAGCTGGTGGCTGAAATCGATGCGCTGGCAAATACCACCAGGGAACGTTCTGACGGTATCGAAAAAGAAGTCGAAAGCAGCAAGGCGCGTATTCTGCAGCTGCAAAAGGTTGATGATGCCCTGGACAAGCGTGCGGCTTCACTCGAAGCGACATCGGCTGATTTGAGCCGCAGGAGCAAGGAGCTGGATGCATCCGTTAGTCTGCTTGATATGCGCACCGATGAGCTGTCCACGCTGGTCGACAAGCTGCTCGAGGACAGCGAAAAGCATGCTTCGTTAATCAGCGCGCTACAGGACAAGTCAGTTGAAATGGCGATGTCGATCAGGGCGCTTGCGGGCACAGAAAACAGGCATTTCAAGATCCTGTCATCTTTCCTGTTGATTGCGATTCTGGCGATTGCCGGCCTGTATTTCTATCACCAGTCTGAAATGAGCCATGATGCCACAGTTACTGCCGAGCGCTCGCAGGTGGTTGATCAGCAGATCTCCGGTTTGCAGCAGGATAACCTGAAGTCCGCGGTTACGCTTGCAGAAGTGCAGGACAACCTGGTTACGCTGAATGACAAATTGGAGCAGGAAGTAAACACGCTGAATGGAAAATTGCAGAACATGGAAGACCAGGCTCAAAGTCTTGATGGCCGTATCAGCAATATCTCGCCTTTCAGCCAGATAGGAAGCAACAATATTATCCATGGCCCGCAGTGGCTGGCCCGGCAGCCGGCAGACAGCTTTGCGATCCAGGTCGCAGCAGTAGCTGACAGGAAAGATCTGTACGAAATTGCAGAACGCTATAACCATTACCTCAAAGATGAGCTGTCCTGGTATGCCCTCCAGACTGCAGGGGCCGAGAAATTCGTGCTGGTATCGGGCGCGTATACTGGTGAAAGAGAGGCGGCCGTAGTGATGAGGCGGTTACCGCGCTATGTCAATTTCCAGCGTCCCGCGATCACGCGTATGTCTGATATCCAGAAGCAGCTGTAGCCGGCGCTGGAGATTACTTAAAATCAAAGTGGCCGCTTGAAAATAAGCGGCCACTTTCGTTTCCAGCCGTGATAGATTAGGCTGATGAAATCAAAGCATGCCTGGTTTAAAGGCGTTGTCTTGTCGATTCCGCTGTTACTTGGATCTGCAGGTGCAATGGCCTTTCCCGACATACCCTTCTGTCCACTGGGTGGACCACCGGGCTGGTTGGACCGAATCTTTGACGATGATGATCATCATCGTTATCATCCACCGCCCTATTATCGACCACCGCCTGCGGCAGCACCTTACTGGAACCAGGGTGGTTTTTATCCTTACACGCCACGGCATTATCCTTACCCTGTACCACCAGTAAGATAACGCATAAAAAAGCCCCGCCTGATTATCAAGTACGGGGCTTGTTGTTTAGGGTTTCAGGCCTGGCCGCTGATGATTCTTTCCAGGCGATCCATGTCATTGATCACGCGCCAGGTGCCGCCACCTTCTTCAACGCGACGCTGCCAGTCCTCGAGCCTGTCCATGTACTCCCTTGGGTCAATGTTATCGCTGCGTAACTTGGTTACATTGAGTGCGACAACATCGAAACCCTGCAGCTGGAATGGAATATCACGAACATAGCCTTCCGGCAGTTCTTCCTTGAGGTCCGAATAAATCAGGATGGTCTTCCTGCCGGTGTTTTTCTCGTTCAGGTATTCGGCCGCCTGCAATACACCGCCGGTAATATCGGTAAATTTTGAAGGCGTTACGTCGTTGACGAACCTGTCCATGGATTCGCGAAAGTGCCTTTTCTGCTTGTTGGCTTCACTGGGCCGGTCGTTAAATGTTGTTTTGGCAACAATGTCTTTCTCGCTGAAGCTGCCGGTATCGATACGGGCAACAGCCAGTGAATCACTGGGCTCCATTTTAACCAGCAGCACATTTACCAGCTTCTGCGCGTTCGCCAGTTCCCTGGTGTAAGTGCCTGAGGTGTCGAGTAGCAGGTAGACGCCGGAATTGCCCGGGCCGGTCGAACCGGCACAGCCCTGGAGCAGTAATAACAGTATCGGTAGTAAACG
Organism: Gammaproteobacteria bacterium; assembly: GCA_050049835.1. GTDB lineage: Bacteria > Pseudomonadota > Gammaproteobacteria > SZUA-229 > SZUA-229 > JABDQW01. Next base: position 1,800 of record JASFVM010000102.1, on the reverse strand, counting down.
TTTAACAGGCTTCATGCGGCCTCCTGGTAGTCTGCATTGACAGTTTGTCTTGGTGAATCGTGGTTAATTGCAGTTAGTTTCCGGGTGATCGTGTGCTCCAGCCATAGCGGACCAAAGATAACCAGATCATAAAGGTTGACCAGCACGCGTCCTGTATAGCGGAACAGGTTGCCGATCAGGCGTAAGGTAAAGGCAACCGCGCGCAGCAACGCTGCACCGATGACGCCGATCACGGTGCGCATCGAATGGACGAATGTTTCCAGCGGTATCGCTACAAAGACCAGCGCAAAGGGCAGGATGAAGCCCATGCCCATCTGGGCGGCAGTGGTAATCCAGGCAAAGTCAGCGGCCTGGATGGCGCTGGCCGCATCGCCGCGCAGCATCGCGCTGGTCGCCAGTTCGTCTTCCATCAGGATTTCGCGCATGAACGCGAGTCCGGCTTCAACACTGGCAAGAATGAAAAGAAAGCCGAACGTTATCCAGATCATGCGCACGCGCAATTTGTCATTGAGTGCGCCGATCACTGGAAACAGGCGCGTAATGCGCAACGATTCCATCAGGAACAGGCCCATGGAAATTTCAACCAGGATAATCACGATGGCGGAGATTTCCGAGACCTTGAAGTTGCCGATGAAATTATGTCCGCCAACCATCTCGGCCATCGGGCGGGCAATCAGGGTGAAGTTGACCATGGCGCCACCAACGGCAATGGCCAGGACGAAGGCGGAAACAAAAAACTGGCTGATGGCGGAGGATGACAGCACGCGGGTCGCGCGGTCGCTGCCGCGCAGTATCTCTTCATAGTCATGCATGTAACGCCCGATCTTCTTGGCACGCTCGAGGATGCTGGCAATGTTGTGGTCAACTTCGCCGAGCACGCGCCTGACCGAGCGCCAGTGGGGCATCATGCGTTTCAGAATGTTGTGCCGTTCCATGCAGGCGCGCCGGTGCTCCTTGATCGCCTTTTCCTGGGCCTTGATCATCGACTTGTGAATATCCTTGAGAATATGCGCCACCATCGCATCACCGTTACTGTCGACGCGGGCAACGGATTCAATCACCTTGCACCAGCCAGGCGGGTCAGGCGGCACCTCGGTGCTCTGCTGATAGTCCTCGTCGATACGCGTGATCTTTTCACTCAGTTTACGCTGCAGCGCCGGGTACTGGGCGAGGTCATGGGTGACGGTATTCTCAACACGCTCAAACTCGCGCTCGATCATGCGCTCGGTGGCTTCTCTGCCGGCTTCAAGCAGCACTTCACGGTTGCGTGCCTGCAGCCTTTGTTCGGCGGTCTTCACCGAGTTTGCAGCCAGGCGCAAGGCATTGTGTATCACACGGCTGAAGGCGAGGATGTACTTGTGTGCCGGTAACCTGGCGAAATAAAGCAGTGTTGATATGCCGAAAAACCAGATCAGACCGGAGATGACCGGGTTGGGCACGATCAAGTAGATATCAGAAAACGACATAGTGACCTCCTTGGGTCCAGGCTGATATATGCAAAGCTAGATAGTGAAGTCAGGCGCTGTGCCCTGATTTTTTGATCAATTCGATGTAACCTGAAAGGTACCGGTGAGTGTAGTTGATATGTGAAAGATAAACCGACATCTATGATAAAAATACCGACAAGCGGTTATCTTGTTGATTACAAGTTAATTAACTCCCTTTTCATCCAGCCTGTTGCGGGCGATTGTGAGGACTGAATCAAGGATAATTCAATATGCTGCTGATTAAAAAGCATTCAAATTGTCGCGCTGAAACGGGAGTGGGCGAAATGAAATATTCTGGTAATACCAGTATCAA
>JASFVM010000101.1:0-8538 GCA_050049835.1 Gammaproteobacteria bacterium | reverse complement strand
TTGATGTATAAAAATTGACCGTTGCCGTAGCTCTTCCCGTCATTGGGCCTGAACATGGCCTTGCATAAAACAAAGTATCTGTTCCAGTCTTCAACTTCATAAGCCGACAGGTATTCCGGATACAGTTCGTCAATGGCATCCCAGAACCGTCTATGCCATACATCCAGTGTGTACCAGTAATTCATGCCATTGACGAACCAGCCTTCAATAAAACGCATGTGTGTATTGTGTCTTTTGGGTTCATTAAACGGCCATATATGTGCGCCTGGATAATAATGACCCATATGGGTATCTTCAGAATTGAGGAAATTCGGTATCGTATCGAGAGATACAATGCAGTGATGCAGGCACTTGCCTCCTTCTTTAAGCAGGCGTGATATATTTTTCTGCAGCAAGTCTATGTTGGTGATATGTTCCAGCAGCCCTGCTGAAAAAACTCTGTCGAAATAATTATCTTCGATGTCGCTTTTTGCCAGGTCATCGAAATAAGCATGAATCAATCTGAAACGACTATTATCGAAATCCTTGTCTTTATCGATTAGTTCTTCCCGTATATGCTTTACCTGAACGTCACTCGGGTTGATACCAATGACAGTTATGTCGGGATACTCCCGAAGAAGAAACTTTGAAAAGCCACCAAAGCCACAGCCCAGATCCAGAACCTTTTGCCCGTCCTCCAGGCCAGCACGCTCGATTATCAATCGGTACTTGTTTTCCTGTGCCTTTTCAAGGGAAATATCTTTCGTTACAGGTGATTCATTTGTTGCACCGTAAAAACCGGCCGTATAGGCCATATAGGTTTTATCAAGAAATGCGCGAAATACCTGGTATTCATTATTATAGTGCTGCAGGGATTCATGACGTGCTGGACTGTGTGATATTTTACCTGCAAAAGAGTTAACACCATAGTCCTCAGGATTGCTGTTATTGCCCTGCCAACGTTGATATTCACGTTCAAAGTAACGTGTCATATGTTGCTCGAATGTTGTTAATTCTTCAGATCCATATGGATGGATATTATGGTTGCCGAGAATTGTTATGGCGTCATCATTCATTGGTGGAGCATTCAAAAGCTGTGGTTCAGGCGTACTTTCTGACCACAAGTGAAGTGTTCAGGCCGCCAAAGGCAAACGAGTTGGACAGGGCCGTGGTTATCGCCAGCTCGCGTGATATGTTGGGGACATAGTCCAGGTTACATAACTCGTCGGCAGTCGTGAAGTTGGCAGTTGGTGGCACGATGCCATGAAATATCGCCAGTGTCGTAGCGATGATTTCCAGCGCACTGGAAGCCCCAAGCGCATGACCGTGCATCGATTTTGTTGAGGATACGCACAATCTCGAAGCGTGTTTGTCAAAGACATGATTAATGGCTTCGGTTTCCGCTATATCATTAGCGTGGGTTGCTGTTCCATGTGCATTTATATAATCAATATCATATGGATTGAGCTCAGCCTGTGTCAGTGCCTTCTGCATTGCGCTGCTTATTCCTGAAATATCAGGTCGTGTAATATGACCTGCATCGGACGTCATGCCGGAACCCGCGAGTTCTGCATATATCCTTGCGCCACGGGATCTTGCATGTGCTTCAGATTCAAGTATCAGCATGCCTGCGCCCTCACCCAGCACAATTCCGCTTCGGTCAGCACAAAAAGGCCTGCACGTGTCATTCGTCACAACGCGTAGTGCTTCCCATGCCTTTAACAAACCATAAGTGAATGGTGCATCTGATGCGCCGACAAGCGCAATTTCAATCAGTCCGGACTGAATCATACTGCATCCCTGAATCAGCGCATGTGAGCCTGAAGCACAGGCACTGGCAACAGAGAATACCGGGCCTTTTATACCCAGGTGAATGCTTGCCATACTGGCCGCTGCACTGGGCATTCCCCTGGGAATGGTTAAAGGATGAACGCGCTTTTTGTTTTGCTTATACAGTAAATCGTAGGTTGTCTCGTCTGTCTGTTTACCGCCGCAGCCGCTGCCTATAACTGCAGCCGCACCAGTCATGGTCTCAACACTGCTGGTCAGGCCGGCGTCTTCAACAGCTTCTCGCGCAGCGATTACTGCAAACTGGGAAAAACGATCAAGCAAGGTGAGTTCGTCAGCGGTGAAATAACTTTCCGGATGATAATCCGGTACGGCCGCACCCACGGTTATCTTCAGGTCATCGATGGGAGATTCCAGAGGCTTGATTGCAGTATGCCCTGCTTTTAAACCGTTCCAGAATGACGATGCATTGTGACCGAGCCCTGATACAGCGCCCAGGCCGGTAATCACTACACGGCGGCTCATTGAAATTAACCCCGCATGACCGGTTTAATTTCGGATACTTTCCAGCTTATCCAGAATATCATTCACTGTGCAAATTGATGAGATAAGCTCATTGGGTATTTCAATATCGAAGCTTTCTTCCAGCTCAAACAACACCGTTATGGCTTTTAATGAGTCAATGCCCAGTGTTAACAGTTCGCTTTCAGGCTTGACGTCTTCAATTTGGCAATGGCCTGTTCTGGCAATGACTTCCGCTACTTTTTGGAACAACATATTTATTATTCTGATAATGGTTTAACAAACAACGATTTGATTATCAGCTGAGTAATGCCCAGGACTGGCTCATCCTGTCTATTCCGTTAGGATCCGTAGCGTGAATCCCCCCTTGATCTGCAGCAAATAAAATAATTTACAGTTTCTTAACCTGACTGTTGTCATTATAGTACTGATTTCGATCTGCTTCGTCTAGGATTTTTTCATGAATTTCAGTCAGATTCGGAGTTTTTCTAGAATAATATTTAATTTGCTGTTTTGGTTAAAAATTGCCAATATAGGCGCATAGCACATGTCAGTTTTTGCATAAGAAGGGTAATAATAATGAAAATTGCACATGGACAACCGGGCACTACACCGCATACGGAAATCAGGCCACAAACTGAGTTTTCCCAGTTCACGACACGATATGAGCCTGAAACCAGCTCCATCTGGTGCTGGATGCAGCCTGAACCGCGCCCCTGCCTCAATGCAATCCTGGTTGATGAGCTGTTCCAGTTGCAACAACAGCTCACCGCGACGTACAAGCGCCAGGATGAAGATTCGGTCTGGCCATTTCGCCATCTGATCCTGGCCTCAAAAATACCGGGTATTTATAATCTAGGTGGTGACCTGGAACTGTTCAAACAATACATTACCAGTGGCGATGATCATCAGCTCAGGGGATATGCCTACAAGACTATCGAGCTGGTGATCCGTAATATTAATAATCTTGACCTGCCAATCACCACAGTTTCACTTGTTCAGGGGCAGGCACTCGGCGGTGGGTTCGAAACTGCCCTGTCATGCGATGTCATCATCGCAGAAAGGAGTTCGCAGCTGGGCTTCCCGGAAATCCTTTTTAATCTTTTTCCGGGTATGGGTGCGTACAACCTCCTTGCACGCAGGATCGGGTCATCGCTTGCAGAGCGCATCATTCTGAGTGGACAGACCTACTCGGCCGGTGAACTCTATGACATGGGTGTAATTGATGTGCTGGCAGAAGATGGTGAAGGAATCCAGGCGACTAAAGCCTACATGAAGAGCCATAACCAGTCGCACAATACAATCCACGCCATGAAAAAAATTCGCCAGATCGTACATCCGATAACAATGGAAAACCTTTACGAGATTGTCGACATCTGGGTCGAGGCCGCCATGGACCTGAGCGAAAAAGATCTCGTCAAGATGGACCGTTTACTGCAGCTGCAAAAAGATACGAAGAGCAGTAAAGCTATTCGCGAAAACAGTACTGAACTGACGCCAAGGCATGGCGAATGGCGCAAAATAACCGATGTCGAGTTTCCGTTAACCACCCATCTGGGCGAAAGTGTATTACATAATCGCAGGAAGAATGACGGCCGCAGACGACGCAAGCTGACGACGGCAGAGTCTGGGGAATAGCTGCAACGTCAACAACCGCCGACCCGGTCAGGACGGAAACTGTTCAGTCCTGCTCGCCTGTATGCAGCAATAGAATATCTTCCAGGCACTTATCCGCAACCATCAGATCGTGCTGTAGCCTGATATAGCGCGAGAACTCCATCACTGTTGCCGGTGGCTTCTCCATTTCCTGAAGCAGGCTGCGCAGATCCTCCATCACGGCCCAGGGGTATATGATCCAGCGCCATTCGCGCACAATTTCGCTATAGAAATCAGGGGTATAGCTGGAAACGATTTTGTGATGCAGCGCAGCCGTCTTCAGTTCCGCGGGTTCGCCATGTTCGAGCAAATGCCGCATACCGATCTCGAAGCTGTCACCGGTATCACTGACGTCATCGATCAACAGTACCCGTCTGCCGGAGATTTCGGCGGATAACGGATATTTCAACAATGCGGTCTCTGCTTTATGAACACCATGGTAGTGCTCGATCTTGATGACATCCAGGTCAAACACATCGAGGTAATCACAAATCACCCGTGCCGGCATACAGCCGCCGCGGCTGATGGCAACAATCAGATCAGGCTGGAATGCGGCATCATGCATTGCGAATGACAGCTTGCGTGCAAGCGTGTAGAAATATTCCCAGGAAATGAGTTCACAGCGTATACCCGAGGTCACAGCTTTATTCTCCCTGTTCGATATTCTTTACTGGTTGTTAACGGCATCTCTGTGCCAGATCAGTTTACCATTGCGATACACCTCCCTGATACGATGCAATGGTATGGTGTGTTTTTCACCCATATCATCTATCAGTTCGAAGTCGAAGTGGTCTGCCCTGTCAAAAGCAAGGGACTTGAGCGGGACCTTGACGAGGTCTTTTGCGAAGCGGTCGTGGTAGGCAATGATAAACGCTGCCTGACCGAAATCCTCATCCCACCTGATCCGGCTCAGTAATTCATGTATCGGTATCATTGCATGTCATACTCTCTTAGCAGTGAAGTGTAACGGCATCCGCCACTGGATGAAAATCCGGCGGCAAGCGAGCGACAAGTTCACCGTTGAAGTCCCGGTACTCTACCCTATATAGTAGACAAGGAACGGTGTTGGCCATCAACCTCTACGGAGTTGCCAGTGGAATTCAGAGACTATTACCAGATAATGGGCGTCGACCGAAATGCGACCCAGGATGAAATCAAGCGTGCTTATCGCAAACTGGCGCGCAAATACCATCCCGATATCAGCAAGGAACCTGATGCAGAGAAAAAGTTCAAGGAAATGGGCGAAGCGTACGAGGTATTGAAGGATCCGGAGAAGCGTGCAGCCTATGATCAACTCGGCAAGAACTACAAGGCCGGGCAGGATTTTACCCCACCACCGGGATGGGATGCCGGGTTTGAATTCAGCGGTGGCGGTTTTGGTGGTGCTGATACGTCAGCATTCAGTGATTTTTTTGAATCCCTGTTCGGCCGTGGTTTTAGCCGTGGACATGGGCGTGCGGGCGGCTTTCATGCACGTGGCCAGGATCACCACGCAAAAATTCTCATCGACCTGGAGGACGCCATTCATGGTGCCAGTCGCAAGATTTCCCTCCAGGTTCCCGAGGTCAGTCCCCAGGGTATCGTACAAACCCGCACCCGTACCCTCAATGTCAACATCCCCAAGGGGGTCAGGCAGGGGCAGCAAATACGCCTTGCCGGACAAGGTGAACCGGGTATCGGTGAAGGCGGACACGGGGATCTGTACCTGGAAATCGAATTCAAGCCGCATGCCCACTATCATGTTGAAGGCCGTGATATCTACCTTGATCTGCCGGTCGCACCATGGGAAGCCGCACTGGGTGCAACAGTAAAAGTACCGACACCAACCGGAGTGGTTGAAATGAAGATCCCGGCCGGCTCCCGTGCAGGCAGAAAAATGCGTCTCAAGGGTCGCGGTATTCCCGGCAAAACCAAAGGCGATTTTTATGTAGTATTACAGATCAGTTTGCCTGCCGCTGAAAGTGACCAGGCGAAAGCGCTGTATGAGCAGATGAAAAAAGAGCTGGACTTTAATCCACGACAGAATCTGGGGGTTTAATCATGCCGGCAACACCGAAACAGACATTAACCGGGTTGATTCTGGATGAAGAATGCAGTTTTTCCCTGGATGAATTAAGCAGCGCATGCTCGGTGCGTACCGAGTACATCATTGAACTGGTCGATGAAGGAATAATCGAACCACTGGAATCAAGGCGTGAACATCAGTACTGGTATTTCAGCGGTGAAAACCTGATACGGGCACGCAAGGCACGACGCCTGCAACGCGACCTCGGTATCAACCTGGCAGGTGCGGCACTGGTGCTGGATTTGATGGAGGAAGTCGATCAGCTTCATCAACAGATAAGGCGCCTGAGGCATGGCGAGTAGCCAATCGCAACAAACCTGCAACTGGAGAATCAGATGGAATCGCCGGTACACACGATCAATGCACTGTTTGAACAACTGGGACTCGAAGACAGCGATGACGCAATTCAACTGTTCATCGAGCAACACAAACCACTGGCTTCCGAAGTGGCGCTGCATGAAGCTGCTTTCTGGAATGCATCGCAGGCAGATTTTTTGCGGCAGGCGATCGAAGAAGACGCAGACTGGGCCGAAGTGGTTGATCAATTTGATGCCATGCTGCGTTGAGACATAACGTCTATTGCGGCCTGAGGTTTATTTATTCACCACAGAGGCACAGAGGGCACAGAGAAAATCTTTATTATTTAAGAACATGTTCACCACAGAGGCACAGAGACACGGAGAAAGCTAGTTATCGTTAACGGCTTACTCACATCGCAGGCACTGATGTATCAGATGGCCTTTCAGCCGGCGCGTGTATTCAGGGTTTTGATTTTAACCACGTTAAGGTTTTCTCCGTGTCTCTGTGCCTCTGTGGTAAATAAATGTTTTTGTTTTTAATAAAAGAATGTCTTCCACTGTGCCTCTGTGGTGAAATATCTTTTCAATCCCGTTGCTCAAGCCATGTTCTGTAAGGTCGTTCTATTCTTTCTTTTAACACACTCAGGCTGAACACTCTTGCATCTTCCGTAATCAGCATCCCTTCGATATATACTTTCACGGCTGGTAAGCTGAATACGCTGTGTTGTGCACAAATCTCGGGAGAAGTTTCGCAATCAACGTAAACACCACGCATTTGAGGGAAATGCTGCTCCAGCATGGCAGCCAGTTGCGGGCGCAAGGTCTGGCAGACATTGCAATGCTCACCACCAAACAGGATAAACAATACACTATTCCTTTTTGCCTGATCCAGTTTTTCAAGATTGTTGATGGTTTCCATGTTGATTATCACAAGGTCGATTTTTTATCGTGTCCGATCCGGGTTAAACCCGGTACCCGTTAGATCAAGATAAGAATTCCTGAATACACCGAGCATGTCATTGACCATTTCCGGATCATAAGGTGGCAATGTTCCGTTTTCATCTGCGCTCCATAGTTTGCTATTCAACAGGCTGCAGACTTCTTTTGCAGCACTGCGGTACAGCAGATAACTCTTGTAGTCGTGTGCAATATCGTCTCTCAATGTAGAGGCATACCTGAACAGTTCCATCGTATCCATTGAAATCAGTTTGACAGGATCGGTTTTGGCCACATGTTCTATTGCATGTGGCGTCCAGTGATTGCAGTCATCACAATATAGCGAAAGTCCCCTGATCCGTATCATTTTGTTCACAAATCCTGTCACTGCCTGATGCCGCTTGATATGCATGGCAATGGCAAACGTGTCAGCTCCGATTTCATGACGATAGTCGTAATAATCAGCCCAGTATTCGAGATGAGACATCGGCTGTGGTCCGATGAGATGTGATTCCAGGCAATGGTAAATCTCATGGTCAAGAACAAACTCGAGGAAATACTTACGATCAACGAGGTTTTCCTTTGTTATCTCACCTTGTATCTCATGATAGGGTTCGATCAGGTAGTGTGTTGCAATACGGTTGTCAGCTGCGATCGCCTGCGGGTTAATGGTGATGATGCAAAGTTTTGCATGCCGGTCCATGGCTTCATCGGTGCGTATCAATGATGCCGATGGAGAATTACCAACAAGCATCAGGCGGATACGCTCAAGACTGACATAAATTAAATCCTCACGCAGCTTAGACGGATGTTCATAATCGAGACTGACCGGAGCGGGGCCAAGCAGTTCAGACAGGCCTTCAAAATCTTCTGCCCATGATTTCCCGCCTTCAAGCACGATAAACTCCAGTTCAGGAAAAGTTTCAGCATAAAAGCGCTGCTTTCTTTTTATTATGCCGGACAGCACGGCATCTCCTTCAGGTTGCACGACATCAGAATCCGGCGGCATTTCTTCAGCATGACTGGTCCCGGGCGACACATGCTCGGCTGCGGGGATGTTATGAAGAGTGACGGCCGCTATGAGCGCCACCACCCTGGCAGCTATGATTGGTGCTGAAATCCTGTGGTTGATGCCTGCTACTCCCTGTCTCGATATTCATCAATCTCGTCCCTCACGCCTGGCTTTTCAGGTCTGCCTTCACTCATCAGCGGCTTGAGGGTCGTCAGCAGGGATTTAAACAGCAGCCTGTTCTGTGCCTCTTCTGCGGCCAGCAGTTCCTTCATATGCTGACG
>JASFVM010000100.1:0-8683 GCA_050049835.1 Gammaproteobacteria bacterium | reverse complement strand
GCCTGCATCGGCGACCGCACACCGGCCTGAACTCGCCGGACGTCAATTTCAAGCCATGGGCGTTTCACTGGTCATACATCCTCACAATCCCTATGTACCTACCTCACACGCCAATGTGCGTTTTTTTATCGCAACGAAAGATGGCAGCGATCCGATCTGGTGGTTCGGGGGCGGTTTTGACCTGACACCTTATTACGGCTTCAGGGAAGACTGCGAACACTGGCATCGCATCGCCCACCGGGCCTGCGCGGAGTTTGGTCCGGACGTGTATCCACGCTTCAAGAAATGGTGCGATGACTATTTTTTTCTCAAACACCGCAATGAGCCCCGCGGCATTGGCGGCCTGTTCTTTGACGACCTGAATGAAGGTGGCTTTGATCAGTGCTTTGCTTTCATGCGCAGCGTCGGCGACCATTATATTGATGCCTATTTGCCGATCGTACAGAAGCGCAGAGACACGACCTATGGCGAACGCGAACGTAATTTCCAGCTGTACCGACGTGGCCGCTATGTTGAATTCAACCTGGTCTATGATCGTGGCACGCTGTTTGGTCTGCAAACCGGCGGGCGCACGGAGTCAATCCTGATGTCACTGCCGCCAGTGGTAAACTGGCGTTATAACTGGAAGCCCGAAACCGGCACTGCCGAAGCCGAACTCTATACAACCTATCTCAAGCCGACTGACTGGCTGGCCTGACCATAGCCTTTATTCAGCGCTTGCCCGCCTGTACAGATTGATCACGTTGTCGTGCGGCAGCTCTTCCAGCGGCGACGAGATATAATTCCCCTGCACCCTGTCTACCCCGCATATCTTCAACAACCGCACAACTTCGGGACTCTCCACATATTCAGCAACCGTATAACGACCGAGTGAATGTGCCACATCATTCATTGCAGTCACAATGGCACGGTCAGTGGCGCCACGCGCCATGCTTTTGACAAACTGTCCGTCTATCTTGACCAGATTGGTTGGCAGGTTTTTCAGCTGCGCAAAAGAGCAAAACCCTGAACCGAAGTCATCCAGTGAGAAACGGCAACCGATTGCACACAGCTCACGAATAAAACGGTTAGCCTGCTCAAGATTGGCTATAGCGCTGGTTTCCGTTATCTCGAACACAATAGAGCTTGGCGGCACATTGTATTGCTGCAATAACGCAACAATCCTGCTTTGCGCATCATCATCATCAAGCGAATGCCCCGAGAGGTTGATAGACAGGTTTACCTTGCCCTTTGATGTACCGGTGGCGATTACGTCCTGTAACGCGTGCTCGATTACCCACATGTCAAGCTCCATCAGCAGATTGAAGCGTTCCGCTGTTGGCATGAATGAGCTCGGATAGAATAACTCACCATCATCACCGCGCATGCGCACAAGCACTTCATAATGGAATGACCCGTCATGCTTACTGAGATGGCCTTGCCATAATGACCCGTCCTGTGCCGGCAGGTTATTAATATTAATGTCACCCATTGACATAATGGGCTGGTAGTGCAGCTCAAAACTGTCATTGTCCAATGCACCGCGAATGCGCGAGGACCAGCCCAGCTCAGTGCCCATAGCATTGCGCTCATCACTCGCCTGGTCGTACAGGTGGGACTGGTTCCTGCCCATACGCTTGGCGATATGGCATGCAATATCAGCGTTAGCCATGAGGTCACCTGCGGTCATCGCATCATCATCCATCATCGCAACACCGAAACTGGCATGTACATGGTAGGTGTGCTGGTTACCATTCACGCTGATGCTGTTGAGTGCAGACCTGTATTCATTGGCCAGCTTGACAGCCAGCGACGCATCGACGTTCTTCAACAGTATGGCAAATTCATCACCACCGATACGCGCCACTACATCACTTCTGCGCAACATCTTCGACAGCACCTTGCTGATCTCTACCAGTATCCTGTCGCCGGTATCATGCCCGGCTGTGTCATTGACATATTTAAAACGATCAATATCGATAAAGATCATCGCATTCTTCATACCGGTACGCTGGGCCTGCCTGATTTCCTTCTCGAGCTTGCTTTCAAAATAGCGCCGGTTGTAAAGGTCCGTCAGGTGATCATGGGTAGCCTGCCAGCGCAGTTTTTCCTCCAGCATCTTCTGATTGGATATGTCCCTGAACGCAACCACCGAACCATCCTGCTTGCCATTCAACTTCAGCGGGTGGACCGTGCATTCAACAGGTATCGGTTTTCCTGAATGATGTTTGAACCTGGTTTCCCAACAACGCAGTTTCGCATCCTGCCCATAAGCATCACGCAACTGGTCGTCAATGTGCCTGTCGTCTTCAGCATAATGCAGGGCATCGAAAGCACGCATGCCCAGCAGAGAATCGTCCTCGTCGGTGCCGAGTACTTTCAGTGTTGCATGATTGACAAAAGTCAGCTTGCCGTCATTATCGACACCATAAACACCTTCGCCAACGGACTCGAGAATGGCCTGCAGGCGCTCGCGCTGCTGTTCAATGGAGTTTTGTACCTCGATAAAACGACGCATCGCGGACAGCCTGGCCAGGAACAGTTCTTCCGCTTCGTTTTTGAACATGCATTCCACAGCGCCTGCTTGCAGGCAATCGCGTATAACTGAATCCAGGTAGGTCCCGGTTATCACTGCAGTACGGATATTTTCGGTACGTTCGTCATCGCGTAATTTCTGACAGAGCACATAGCCATTTTCATCAGGCATGAAATAATCAACAATGGCAATATCTATGGGGCCGCTGGTGGCGATATCGTAGGCCTGTTTTACTGATTCCGCTGTCTCGACCTCGTAACCGTTCCTTTCCAGCAGGCGCCTGTAATAGGTGCGTATACTTTTTGAGTCGTCAACAAACAACACGCGCGTTGGCTTGTTGTTGCGAAAGATCGCTCGCCTGTCCTCAACCGGTTCCGGTCCCGGTGTAAGCAGGGTATATAATGAAGTTGTTACTTCCTGATAATTTTCCCATGGCACCAGCGCGGTTTTCCTGCGTGTGCTCATCCAGTTCAACAGCTCAACTTCAGCGTCATTGGATAACAGAATGACCGGTATTTCGCTGTAAGGCTCCCTGTCGAGCAACACCAGCAGCTGCGTGGATTCTTCAAAATGTTCGTAATTTGGCCAGCCGACAATGATGCCATCAAGATTCAGCGTTACATTCTGCAAGGTATCGATGGCTGAGATAAAGGAGTCGACAGAGAGCAGCTCATAGCCTTCTTTTTGTACAATTTTGCCCAGTATGTAGCGCAAAGTGGCTGATTCTTCGACCAGGAGAATGCGCTGTTTTCTATATGTATCAGGCATCAAATGTGACCTCCAGGGGCAATACACCCAAAGCTATATACCTGTGCATAGCCATAGGGGAAACTAAGGTGGAATACTTGGAATTAGGTCACATTTTGAACACGCCACAATCCCTGTGACGATACAGGTTTATATAGTCAGATAATCGCTGATTTACCAGCAAATCAGGCAATATCAGACAGCAAACAGACGTCAATATACGGTCACTGGACTTCTCTTGCCATGGCAGGTCAGAACGCAGTATGGCTATTGCATAGCTTGCCTGATGGCGGCAATGACTTCGTTTTCGAGCTCGGCCAGTATGTCCCGTGCCGGGCTGTCGGCCGCGATGACTGTTGGCCGCGCAAACAGCGCGGTGGTTACGCCTTGCTTCTCTATCAGTGTCATATGCATGGGGCATAAGGCCAGCATGGCTGTATCCTTGTTGCTGACCTGGTTGGCATACCAGGCATTACAGAACACCATGCTGCGAATGGCCCCCAGTTCGTTCCTGTTGTAGTCGTCGCCCCAGCGTTCGGCAAAACCCGCCAGGTTGCTGCCGATATTGGGCTCGAAAACCACATAAAACCGGTTGTCCTCCAGGCTTTTGTAGACCTTGTCATAAACCTCGGCCATCGGTTTGTTGACGCTGATTTCGAAAACGCCGGGAGCAGCGCATACGATTGAAGAAAGCAGACATGCGCCTGCGATAAGCCATTTACCTGCCAGCCATTTGATCACGGATTTCACCTGATATGCTTGATAACACCGAGACTGGTACAATACCGCATTGATCAATGATTGTGGAGAAAACCGTGTCCAGCAACGGTTCATTTTCAGCTATACGCATGCGCCGGATGCGGCGCGATGGATTTTCACGCCGCCTGATGCGCGAGCATCATCTCCAGGTTGATGACCTGATATACCCCATGTTCGTCACCGAGGGTGCTAATCACCGCGAGGCCGTACCATCAATGCCGGGTATCGAACGTGTCAGCATTGACCAGCTGCTGGTGGAAGCAGGCCAGTGCGTGAAGCTTGGTATACCTGCCCTCGCATTGTTCCCGGTTGTCGACGCCGACAGGAAAACAGACGATGCAGCAGAGGCTTACAATCCCGACGGTCTTGCCCAGCGTGCGGTGCGGGCGCTGAAACAGGCGCATCCCGAGCTGGGCGTTATCACCGATGTGGCGCTGGACCCGTTCACCTCTCACGGCCAGGATGGTCTGATCGATGATACCGGTTATGTACTCAATGACGAAACCGTTACGGTGCTGGTCAAACAGGCGCTGTCACATGCCGCCGCAGGTGCTGACGTTGTCGCCCCGTCCGATATGATGGATGGCCGCATCGGCGCAATTCGCGCTGCGCTTGAAGCAGACGGTTACATTTACACCCGTATCCTCGCCTACTCGGCAAAATATGCCTCCAGTTTTTATGGCCCGTTCCGTGACGCAGTCGGCTCCGCCGCCAACCTCGGTGGTGGCAACAAGTACAGCTACCAGATGGATCCGGCCAATTCTGACGAAGCACTGCGCGAGGTCGAACTCGACATCAATGAAGGTGCAGATATGTTCATGGTCAAACCCGGCATGCCATACCTGGATATCGTACACAGGGTCAAAGACACTTTCGCCGTACCCACCTATGTCTATCACGTCAGTGGTGAATACGCGATGTTGAAGGCGGCGGCACAAAATGGCTGGCTGGATGAAAAGGCCACCGTGCTCGAGGCATTACTTTCATGCAAGAGAGCCGGTGCAGACGGCATCCTTACCTACTATGCCAAGGCTGTCGCCGAGTGGCTGAACAGCCAGGCCGGCGAGCAAGCAGATGTCAGACAAGATTGACCGCTACGCGGTATTCGGCAATCCGATTGAACACAGCAAGTCACCTTTTATCCATGCACTCTTTGCCGAACAAACCGGTCAGCAGCTGATTTATACTGCCGAACTCGTTGCACCGGGTGATTTTGAAAATGCGGTTGCCCGCTTTGCTGCAAACAATGGCAAAGGGCTCAACATCACCGTACCCTTCAAACAACAGGCCTGGCAGCTGGCAACACGCCGCAGCGAACGCGCTGAACGAGCGGGCGCAGTCAACACCCTGGTTATTCATGGCAAGGAGGATTATTACGGTGACAATACCGATGGCATCGGACTGGTCCGCGACCTTGTCAACAATCACAAACTGCAGATCGAGGACAAGGATATCCTTATCATTGGTGCCGGCGGTGCCGTGCGCGGTGTGATCGAACCCCTGCTTGCCCGCAACCCCGCCTCATTGACGATTGCAAACCGCACCAGAGCAAAAGCCTTGCAGCTTGCCAGTGACTTTGCCGACCTTGGCAACATCATCGGTTGTGGGCTTGATGATTTCGGCACTGACAGTTACGACATCATCATTAATGGCACATCGGCGAGCCTGGGTGGTGAATTGCCGGCATTACCGGACACGCTGATCAACGACGATACTTTCTGTTATGACATGATGTATGCCGCTGAAGCAACGCCTTTTATGCGCTGGGCGCAACAGCATGGTGCCCGCAAGGTCGCTGACGGCAAGGGCATGCTGGTCGAACAGGCTGCGGAGTCTTTTCGCCTGTGGCGCGGTTGCGCACCTGAAACCGCGAAAGTCATCGAGGCCCTGGCCAGACTGTAACCGACAGGCCTTGCCTGGCGGCTAGCCTGCATTTCTCACCGGGATCGCGGGAGCTGGCGAAGAACAAGCATGCGGGCATGAGGACGAGCCAGAACTGCGACAGGACAAGGGCGGTAACAGGGTGTCATCGTTTCACCCTGTGTTAATGCTGAACATTTTTCATCGGCATCAACCTCTTATGAACCAGCCATTGGCCGCCCGGTGAGAAACGCGGGCTAGCCCGCCCTTATCTGTATCCCGTCGAGCAGGTCATTCAGTTGTTCAAACGTCAGCGGTCTGCTGATTATAAACCCCTGGGCAGTATCACAACCAAGTTGAGCCAGGCGCGCTAAAGTTTCCTTGCTTTCCACGCCTTCTGCCACCACAGACAATCCCAGGTTGTGTGCGAGCTCGATGGTTGAATGCACAATGACCTCGTCGTTCTGTGACTTCTCCATGTCCTTGATGAATGACTGGTCAATCTTCAGCTCGTTTACCGGCAGTTTCTTCAATCGGCTCAATGAAGAGTAGCCTGTGCCAAAGTCATCAATTGACAGTGTGATACCGAGATAACGAATATATTCGAGTACTTCGAACAAGCGGTCATATTCAGACAGGAACAGGTTTTCGGTAATTTCAAAAATCAGTAGTTCACCGCGCTCCCTGGAGCCGATCATTGCATCCAGTCGCGCTATAAATTCAGGATTCAACAGGTCTGTGACGGATATATTTACCGAAACCCGCAGTGTGCGGCCGGCATCCCTCCAGGCGATAGCGGTTTTTAAGGCAGTCTCTATCGCCCATGTCGTGTATTTCTCGATCAGGCCAATCTGCTCGAGTTCGCCAATATAGACGTCCGGCTTGACAAAGCCATAACGCGAATGGATCCAGCGCCCGAGGGCTTCGACAGCAATGATCCTGTTTGTCTTGAGATCAATCTGGGGCTGATAATAGAGCTCAAACTCGCCACAATCGAGCGCCTTGCGCAAATCCGACACCATAGTCAAATGACCCAGTGGCGAATGATCATTTGCCGGCTGGTACAACATGATGCCCGTTTTTGATTTTTTCGCACTGTACATGGCCGAATCGGCACGAATCAGCATATCCGTAACATTATCACCATCTTCCGGGTATACCGTAATGCCGATACTGGCGCCAACAGTGATTGTTGAATCATTGATGTTGAATGGCTTTTCCAGTGCCTTGAGAAAGACACCGGCCCTTTCGACGATGGCCTGCTTGTTACTGTCTGGCAGGATCACCGCAAATTCATCACCACCGAGACGCGCAAAAGTATCATCGGGATGAACATATTGCTGCAGCAGCAATGCGATCTGTTTCAGCAGGTAATCACCTTTGTCGTGACCCAGGGCATCATTGATAGCCTTGAACCGATCAAGGTCGATCAGTAACAGGCCCAACTGTGCCTGTTTTGACTCGGCCCGGGTAATCCCGCGGGAAAGCCTGTCCCTGAACAGCGAGCGGTTCGGCAACGAAGTCAGCGGATCATAAAGCGCGTGAAACTCGAGCTCCCGGTTGCTCTCGATTAACTGCTTGTTCATTATCTTCAGACGGCGGCGATAATCCTCGTTCAACCTGTTGGTTTCTTCCATCTGCTGTACAGTCATTGCGTTCTCGATGGCAATCGAGACAATACCGGCAAACATATTCAGCAGGTTCAGGTCCCTGCGTGTAAATTCATCATTGCCTGTCTTGTTAATGGCCGAGATGCCGCCCAGAAAATGCTTTTTACCCTGCAGCGGAACCAGGATCAGCGTACCTGCCTCTTTCTCCCAGCGATTGCGCTCTGCTTCGCTGAGTTCATCGAGCATACCGCGCCACCAGGCTTTTTTATGCTTCCATACCCAGCCGCAGACACCGTAATCCAGTGGCAGCGATTCACCCACAATCTCGTCAGTATTGATGCCCGAACCGGCACGGTAGGTATAGGTCTCGCAATTCTCATCAAGGATAGGGATCAGTAGCGTTTCCGCCTTTACCAGCTCGCGCGCTTTTTCAGCAACAATCTGAAACACCCTGTCAAGATCGAGTTCACTGCCGATATCGGTAAATGTTTGCTGCAGCAGATCAATCTCTGCCTCACGGTGCAGAAGACTTTCTCTCAAGTCGCTGACATTTAGATTATTTCTAATTCTATCAGACACTTAATGCACCGGCAGCTGAAGTCATCATTAACTTGAGTGTAGTACACAGGTCTGATAAGTCTTTGATAATCTGATGGACTGCATACCGGTCAAGTGGGCCCGGGTGAAACGGTAATGCAGGCGCGAAAACTGCTTATGCCTTGTGACGGTTTTTCAGGTCAACATAATGACTGGCTGAATATTCAAGGAATGCTTTTTCTTTTTCGGTCAGCTCCCTGACTCTTTTCACCGGACTGCCCAGCCAGAGATAGCCGCCTTCCAGTTCCTTGCCCGGCGGCACCAGCGAGCCGGCACCAACAATAACACCTGCCTTGATGATCGCACCATCGAGCACTACCGATCCCATACCAATCAGGCACAGGTTACCCACGGTGCAGGCATGAACCACGGCATTGTGGCCCACGGTCACATCATTGCCTATCGATAGCGCATTGCCCCCGGGGGCAAACTCGCTGTCGTGGGTGACGTGCAGGATGCTGCCATCCTGGATGTTGGTGCGCTCACCGATATCAATGGCGTGTATATCACCGCGAACCGAGCACATCGGCCAGATGGAACTGTCTGCGCCGATCGTCACATTGCCTGTTACCACGGCACTGTCATCAACGAACGC